>JAFWZH010000347.1 GCA_017522515.1 Clostridia bacterium | reverse complement strand
TTCCGGGGGCTATAATTTCTTCTGCGGGTGAATATCTTGTAAGTCGCCAGTCACACAGAAGCGAGGACAATCAATTGTCTACTTACATTGAACTATATAACATTAGGACTGGGGTGGTGGAAAAACGTTCCGAAGTTTTTGTTTTGGATGACAACACTAATGTTGGCACCTATATGATCAATATGTGTGCAGACAATGAGAATATTTATGCTATTGTGGATAAAAGATATCAAGATGGAACAAATGATGCGAAAATTCACAAATACAACACGGATATGGAACTCATTGATACCATAAATCTTGGTGACATTTCTAATTACATATTGACATCTCGCATAGCAACAATGCATGTTTTCGATGATTGTGTATACTTGAAAAATTATTCCGGAGATGCAGTCGTTGGAATAGTCAAGGACAACACTATATCCGAAATAGCAAAAGGTAAAGGTCTTGAAATTGCGATTCAGTATGATGATCACACTCCAGTATTCTATTTGAGAGGAAATACATCTGTATTTTTTTATAACTCTGAAAAAAAGAATCTTGATAGTGTAGAACTGGAAACTGAAAATGACTATTTGATAAAAAGCATTATGGTGTGTGATGAAAAACTTCTCGTTACATTGTTTGCATATGCATCTTCACCTGATGAAGTGTTCAATGATCGCATTTATTGGGTGGACAAAAATAATGTTCAATCTATACACTGAACCATACTGTTTTCAGCAAGAAATACCTCTACGACTCCTCCTACCGTGCATTGTAGTGTGTCTTCCCTCGCAAACAGTGTACACCAAATTTGTTACAAAATTGTCGCTTGCCGCCAGCTTTCATTCCTATTGGTGCTGACGCTTTAGCGGCAGAATGGAGATTAAATAGTAACTATCGTTGTGTTAATTTGCATGTTGTCCGTGGTTTTTAGCGGATGCAGTAATACCACCGTTTCACTCGGTACTTATCAAAACGAAAATAACACGGAACAACAGGTCATCATCACGGAAAACAGCATTAAGTTTATAAATGTTTCCTTTGATGAGTTCAACGAGGAACTGCGCCAAGATATGGGAGTAGATCTTCGCTTGACCGATTTTATGAGCAGTGAAAACTCCTATACAGTTAAAGACGGTGTTTTGTCAGTTGACATAGGATCTGATATAGCCGTATCCTTTGAATACGGTAAAGATTATATTATCGTCAATGAAAAAGAGTTCAAATTAAGCTAAAACGCTCTTGGAGATTATTTGACGACTACACTGAAAGGGTGTCGCTTCGGCGACACCCTTTTTCCATACGTTCACACAATTTTTGAAAAAATATGTTATAATATAAATATCGATTGAAAATCGGTATTTTTAGGACGCTTTTTTGACAAGTGGCTACAAAAAAACAAATATCTATTTTAAGTAGATAGCAGAATTGTTGACTTGCAACTTACATATCGTTATACTTATAGTGCAATCCATAGCGAAAGGAGCTGATACGAATGGATGAAAACTTCAAGATAGGAAATTTTATATGTGAACTGCGAAAAAGCAAAGGATTATCACAGACCGAGCTTGGCAATAAGTTAAATGTAACTAATAAGGCGGTTTCTCGGTGGGAAACGGGACGTGGACTCCCAGACAGTAGTTTGCTATTGCCTTTGGCGAAAGAATTGGGTGTTACCGTGGATGAAATCCTTCGAGGGGAGCTTGTTACTTCTGTTGCCGAGCTTAACATCTCAAAAGCCCCTTGCGTAGAAATACAAGAAAAGAGTACGAAGATAAAAAAGCAAAACGCGATATTGGATTACAGAGGAATAAAAAAGCAGCTGCTACGGGATTCACTTATCGTTATTCCTACCTTCATTTTTATATGTGTTTGGCTCTATCTCGGGTTAAATCCGAATTTTGATTTGACACCTACTGCCGATTATCAAACCTCGGTTATCATCAATTTGTTTGTGCCTTTGATGATCATTGACGCGGCTCAGATCGTTTACGCTTCTTTTTTAATTACAGATTCTATTCGTATGCAAGGGAAAAAGTGGTATCTCAAACTTCTGATTTGTATAGGTATTTATTATGCTGTCGTTCATCTTTTCTTCGTAGTCTATATTTACAGAATTATTCGTTTTTTTGTTTTGAAAAACAGAATGCAAAAGAACATATAGGTTGTGTTCAAACAAGGATGTCGCTACGGTGGCACCCTTGTTTTTATATCAGTTCACACATTTTTTGAAAAAATATGTTATAATAATAAAAAGTTTTCGTCAGAGTGTAGTGTGGACGGTAATTTTCCCGTTATTTAGGGTGAAGGACCTTCAAGAACACACGAAAGGAGTGTGAGTTATGGAAGATAAGCAGATAGTAGATCTATACTTTGAGCGCTCGGAGTCTGCTATCACCGAGACCGAAAAGAAGTACGGACGGTACTGCCATTACATCGCATATCGCATTCTCGAAAATGACGAAGATGCAAAAGAGATCGTCAACGATACTTATCTCAAAACGTGGAACACCGTTCCACCTAATCGTCCCGACCCTCTAAAGCCATACGTTGGGATGATAAGCCGACAGCTTTCCCTTGATCGCTATGAGGAATACCACACGCAGAAGCGCGGAGGACAAGTGATGCTTGTTCTTGACGAGCTTGCCGAGTGTATTCCCGACAACGACAGCGGAGAGGACATTGGCGAGAGCGTTACTCTGAGGGACGCTCTGAATAAGTTCGTTTGGTCTTTGCCCGACAAAACGCAGAATGTTTTTGTGCGCCGGTATTGGTACTCAAGCTCCGTAGCCGAGATTGCGAAGGAGTACGGAATGAAAGAAAGCTCCGTAACCGTCCTCTTGCTCCGCACAAGAAAAAAGCTGAAAGAATTTTTACACAAGGAGGGCTTTGACATATGACGAATAAGAATATTTATAGGAGCCTCGGCGGTCTTGATCCCGAGCTCATCATGAAGGCTGCACCTGCCGAGAAGGTGCAAAAGAAGAAAAAGAACGGTTGGGTGAAGTGGGCTTCGCTTGCGGCGTGTTTCTGTTTCGTATTTGTTGGTGTATTTATTATTCAATACTTTAATAACAAACAATTTGAAATCCCACCCACCGTACAGTTTAACAATGCTGAATATGTGATTTGTGGCAGTGAAGGTGAGGCTTCAATTCTTGAACAAGTTAATTTGCCCTCAGTAATTACCAAAGAACTTGCTGGAAAGAAAATTGCTTATTTGAGCGTTGATGGCAATGCTTTTTCAATCACACAAAAAAACACGAAGTTTGTATTATATGAATACGCACCGTCTCCTAATGAAAACGTGTATATTGTTCTTATTGATGATGAGTACTATGCGGCAATTCGTCACGATGCAAATGGTTATCACGGAATAACGGAATAGCAATATACAATAAGCATTCTTATAATGCTCAATTGTCCCTTATATTACCCGTAGTAGAAAAAATCTTGTGCATTAGCATAAAGAAAAGAGGAAAAATGGAACAAATACTAATAACAAATGCTTTGAATAAAAAATATGGAGATGTGTTGGCGTTAGAAAATGTTTCAATGCATATTCCAAAAGGAGCTATATACGGCTTCGTTGGCAAAAATGGCGCAGGAAAAACAACTCTAATTCGTTTGATTTGTGGGCTTCAAGAACCCACATCAGGAGAATATAAAATATTTGGGATTGACAGTAAAGATAAAAATATTATTCAAGCTCGTCGAAAAATTGGTGCTGAAATTGAAACTCCCTCAATTTATCTTAATATGACTGCAGAAGAAAATATTAAACATCAACAGATTTTGCTCGGAGTATCTAATGAGAAAAACACAGAAGAAATTTTGCGTCTTGTGGGTTTGGAAAAAGTAAAAAGGAAAATAGTGAGAAACTTTTCGCTCGGTATGAAACAACGATTAGGAATTGCTATTGCTCTTGTAGGAAATCCCGAATTTATCATTCTCGATGAACCGATCAATGGACTTGATCCTCAAGGTATTATTGAAATACGGGAACTGGTATTGAACCTTAATCGGGAGAAGCAAATAACATTTTTAATTTCAAGTCATATATTATCTGAATTATCGTTGATCGCAACTCATTATGGCTTTATTGATAACGGAAAGCTCATTCAAGAAATTAGTGCACAAGAGCTTGAGCAAAATTGCCGAAAGCGTGTGAGAATTAAAGTTAGTGATATAGCTGCTCTTGTGTCCGTCCTTGACAATATGAATATCAAATACAAGTTAGTATCCAATAATATTGCAAATATTTATGGGGCTATTCATATAACAAATCTCGTTGTGAATCTTAATAACATAGGTTGTGAGGTATTGTCTTATCAAGAAGAAGAGGAGGCAATCGAAGATTATTATATGACACTGATCGGAGGTGAACAGAAATGAAGAGATTATTCGCGGCAGAATTATATCGTTTTACACACAATGCAACTTTCAAGATATATTGCTTTTTATCTTCGGTTTTCTCTGTGTTATTTGCCTATGGAATATATCGAAATGCTGAATTAAGCGAAGAATGGTTTCTTGCCCAAAGCCTTTTAATCGCAGTTTTAATTTCTCTGTCCGTCGGCGATGAAATGTCAAAATGCGTAAGAAAAAAAGTCGTTGCAGGATATTCTAAAATAAAAATTCTTCTTGTAGAACTGATTGTTTCGAACCTCATTGTTATAACACAATATGTAATAACACTAATTATTTGCCTAATTGTCAACTATAGGCTTCTTGCTCATACACCGTTTTATATTGTTTTTATATCTTTTGTTGTTTTCCTATCAATTGTGTTCTCGCTCACTACAGCATTTATAACAATTTCGTGTTTGTTTTCAAAAAAAGCATTATCGGCAGTGGTGTGCTTGGTCTTTGTGTTCACATTGTATGTAGTTTCCCCAATTGTTACATTTTCATTAGAAGAACCGCAGTATTTTGAGACAATGGAATGGAATGACGAAAAAAGCGCAATGGAACAAATGCAAGTTGAAAATGAAAAATATGTTGCAGAACCGATAAGAAGCATATTACTGACGTTCAATAAGGCAAATCCTTTTTCGCAAAGGCGTGAATATAATTCCATTATAAATCCTTATTTGTATGATGATGAAGCGTGGGAAAATGCAAAGGAAGCAATTCAAAATACGATCGGTGAAGAACGTCTTTCAAGAGAATTGACAAATAGTGATAAAGAATATCTGAACACAGCGTATCTTTACTTATTTGTTCCAACACTTTTATTTGCCATAACGGGTGGGGTCATTTATAAAAGAAAAGAGATAAAATAATAAGTGAAACTAAAAATGCATGGTATGATCTTCAAGTTGATGTAGAAACA
>JAFWZH010000346.1 GCA_017522515.1 Clostridia bacterium | reverse complement strand
TTTTTTAAGCAGTCGCTTAACCATCTTGCGCATTCCTGCACGTGCTGTTTCTTTTTTTTGCCAGTCGATTGTACGGTTCTTACGAAGCAACTCGGTCAATTCACGTGTCATTTCAATAAGAACATCGTTTTCGTAGAAGTCTTTAATAGCTTGCGGTTTGGTGAGTGCATCATAGAATGCTAATTCTTCAGTTGTTAATCCGAGTTGCTCTCCTTCTTTGTGAAGATTAGCGATTTCTTGAGCTGCTTCCAAAAGCTCTTTTATTACTTCTTCATTGGTAATGAGCCCATTATAGTATGCGTTCATCAGTTTTGCGATTTTCTCGGAGAATTTTTCAGACTTAACAACATTGGTTCTTTTGTATATTGATACTTGCTCAGCCATCAACTTTCTCAAAATTTCAACCACTATATTTTTTTCTTTCATTTTAGAAATTTCTTCTAAAATATTAGGATCAAACAGTGAAAAATTCTCTCCTACAGTCTTACTATCGAAAAGATTTATAACACCTTCACTTTGAATACTAGCTTTGAGTAGTTCGTTGATTTGTGCATTGATTTCTTTAAGTGATAGCGGTCTACCATTTGTGCCACCATAAGTGAGCTTGACAACGGTTGAACGCACAGCTTCAAAATATGCCTGTTCACGACGTTCTTTGTCTGTTGTCATACTTGAACAAAGTGACATCGACTGTTTCAGTAGCAAAGCTTCTTTAAGGTATAAGTCTTTTCTTTCGGGAGATTTAACATCAAGTACAAAGTTTGCGCCTTCTGAAATCAGTTTCGCCATAGTAAGGGGCGAGCCATTGATGAACCCGCTATAATCAAAGCCGTGGAACAAATCACGGCAAACTTGCAATTTTTCTTGAAATTTAGGATATGCTGTTTTTGCAATATCCATATCACCGTATCTGGAACGGTCACGTGCCGTGTATTCGTTCATTGCAGCTTTAAGAGCAGAAGCTATTCCTACATAGTCTACTACCAAGCCACCTTCTTTATCTTTGAATACTCGGTTGACTCGTGCGATTGCCTGCATAAGATTGTAACCATGCATTGGCTTATAGATATACATTGTTGCCATAGATGGAACATCAAATCCTGTAAGCCACATATCGACAACAATTGCTATCTTCATAGGATCGTTGTTATCCTTGAATTTTCGTGCAAGTTCTTCTTTGTGATGTTTTGTTCCTATGATTTCTTTCCAATCTTCCGGGTCGTTGTTACCGCTTGTCATAACAACTCCAACTTTTTCTTTCCAATCAGGTCTAATCTCCATAATACGACGATATATCTTCATTGCAATAGGTCTTGAATATGCAACAATCATCGCCTTACCTGTCAAAAGATTGGCTCTACCTTTTTCATAATGTGTAACAATGTCATTCACAAGAGAGTCAATGGTAGAATCTGCACCAAGCACACTTTCCATTTGACCCAACATTTTTTTACTCTTTTCTATGGTTACGGCATCGGCTTGCTGTTCAAGGATGTCGTATGTAGAGTCAATTAAAGCCAGTGTGTTTTGGTCGAGTTTCAAATGTATTACACGGCTTTCATAATAAACAGGACGTGTTGCGCCGTCTTCTACAGCCTGTGTCATATCGTAAATATCAATGTAATCGCCAAAAACTTCACGAGTATTTCGATCTTTTGAGGATACCGGAGTTCCAGTAAATCCGATAAAGGTTGCATTCGGAAGAGCAGCACGGATAATACGGGCGTTACCTATAACAATTCTTGCCTCAGCTTCACCTTGGTCGTTTTCAGTCATTACAACACGCTCGTCCATGCCATACTGTCCACGGTGAGCTTCATCAGCCATAACAACAATGTTTCGACGGGTAGAAAGAGGCTCTTCGCTCTCTTCAAATTTAAACATTGTTGTGAATATAATACCGTTTGCTTTTCTTCCTTCAAGCAATTCTTTTAAATGAGCCTTGCTTTCAGCTTGAACAGGAGTCTGCCTAAGGAATTCTGCACATTTTGAGAATTGAGAATATAACTGGTCATCAAGGTCAATTCTATCGGTCATAACAACAATAGTCGGACTGTCCAGAGCTTCTTGTAAAAGATGGGCATAAAATACCATTGAGAGCGATTTACCGCTTCCCTGAGTATGCCAAAAAACACCGCCTTTACCATCTGTGGTAGTAGCAACTTTTGCTCTTTCAACAGCTTTTTTGACAGCGAAATACTGATGATACCCCGCAAGAATCTTGATAGGATTCTGAGCATCACCTGAAAAAAGAATAAAGTTTTTGATTATATCGAGAAGTCGTTCTCTTTGGAATATACCCTCATAAAACGTTTCGAAATCAGCCAATGACAAGGTTTCTCGGCCGTCTTTTGATTTCCATTCCATAAAACGGTCAAAACCTGAAGTGATTGTACCTGCTTTATTTGTTGTTAAATCGCTAATTACACAAATTGCGTTGTAGATAAATATTGAAGGTATATCTTGAATATAATTGCGAATTTGATTATATGCGTTTTCTGCACCAATTTCATCTTTTGAAGGGCTTTTTAATTCCATCAGAACAAGAGGCAAACCGTTAATAAATAAGATGATGTCAGGGCGGCGATTATTGCCATTTTCGATATATGTATATTGATTAACCGCATAGAAGGTGTTGTTATCGCTTTTTGTATAATCAATTAGGTAGACTATAGAAGAACATTCTTCACCCTTGGAGAAATATTTTACTTCAACACCATTTTGCAAATAGTTCATAAAAGCCTTGTTTTTCTGAACAAGACTTCCATTTTCGAAATTTTTGAGCTTATATATTGCCTCGTTAATTGCTTCAATGGGAAGTTTTTTATTGATGCGAACAAGACTATCAAGAAGTGTAGATTCCAGAAAAGGACTTGAAAAATCTTCTCTGTTCATATCTGGTGCGTAGATATGTGTGTAACCCATCTTTTCTAACAACTCTATGACTGCTTGTTCAAATAATTCTTCTGTGAAGTGCATAGTACAGCCTCCTGTTAAAACATACTTTTAGTTGCGAGAAAGCTGATCCACCATTTTATAGGCATAACCTGCTTTTTGATAGTATTCTTTTCCTTCGGTGTCACGTGCATATAAATATATTTTGGCCTTTTTCCCAAGTTTAGATAATACATAAATCAGATCATTCTTTTTGAAAAACTCTGTCTTTACCTCCGTAGGTGCTATAATACCAGTACCGGTTACCTCATCTTTTATTTTGGTTAACTTTTCTTTTCCGTTATATAAAGATTTGTCTTTTACTGAAATCCCTAAATATGAAATGTTTACATTCCGCGACCCAACATTTGAAACATTTACAGAGATACCCATAATTTGTGAAAGAGACTCTCCTGTAGCAGGATTTTTTGAAAATGCAATATCAAGGGACGATGATAATTTAAGCTTTTTCTTATACGGAAGCTTTGCTGTGCGAATTGAAACGATAATTGCAATTATACTTACAATTAATGTTAGTAATGATAGAATTCCTGTGATAAATCCATTGTTTATGTTACACCATTCTATTATTGACATAGTATGAACTCCCTTCGTTAACAATAATCAAGTAGATTGTTACCGAAAATATCTATTACGCATCTGTTTAGGCACTGCACTGCATATTAACAATGTTTGTTGCTAATTTTAACAATTTAATCATGAATAACCATTTCCACCGACGGAGATAGCAAAGCATTTAATATTGATTCTGATAATTGAGTACTATCAACCACAGACATTTCTTCTTGTAAAATACGTTTACAAATTCGTTTGATTTTACTTCTAATGCTTTGCTTTTGTTTCCAGTCAATAAGCTGTATCATTTCTTCAATAGCTATAATAAGTGATTCTTGTGTAGCAAGAGAAGTCTCGTTTGCCAATTTCGTTATGATTACTCTTGCATTCGGCTGTTTATCATTATAGTCTAGCATAGGGGTATCAAGGTCTCCAGAGCTATCGAATTGAATAAAAGAAGGGACTATCCCGGAAATGGGAATACTTCGTTGCTTTATATATGTCATTTGATGCTCTAGTTCAGGAAATAGAGTAGCCTCATTGATATTAAAAAAATCCAACTCTTCCCGAATGGCTTGTTTGCTTTTGGCAGGTATAATAATTGTATCTGCTGAAAATTTTTCATTGAGCGATTTATGAGATTTTGCAATTTGACTTTGACGAACATTATGCCCATTTTCGAAATTGATAAATGTAGGAATTATAAACGCACCGCTTTGTCTAATCAGCCTCTCATTGCTGTGTGATGAAATAACGAAGAATGAATCTTGTAAATATTCCACGAGCAATTTACAGTTATCTTGGATAAGTAATGATTCTTCGTCATCAGTGATGACATGATCTGTTTTTAATTTATTTAGTAAAACATCGGTTGTCCAAGATGAGTTGATTTCTAAAAATGGAATGGTAGATGCTATGCGAATACAAAGCTCATTGGTTGTATGCCATGGCGAAAATTGAAAAAACACAACACCATCTTTTTCTTCTTGTGAAAACTGTCCATTTTTATTTTCTTTATATTCTACTGAGGGTTCAGTAGCAAAGTATAGAGCAACTAGTGGATTCAGTGTTACATCCAACAGACGAGTTCCCAACCCATAGTGTTGTAATTTTGTCAATATCTCGAAATCGTTTTTATTCTGAAATTCAAAGGGGTTTTGTCGCAGTGCACCTTGGATTATATGATTCTCCTTTGCTACACCGTCATTTCTGAAAACATTAGGATATATAGACCATTCTGAATTTTCTTGTCCTCGAAAAAACCATTGATGTGAAGACAATCCTTGAGACAAAGACTCTTCACGTAATTTCATTATGTACTCGACAAAAGCTTTTAATGAATTGATTTTCGACATGATTTTTGACTCCTAAAAGAATATAAACTAAACGATAATTTAGCGGCTTAGAGCTGAATGTCAGAAACATCAATCTCGCCGGACGTGAGCCTTGGAAGAAGAGTGTCTCGGATGTTCGCAAGACGGCTGTTTTCTTGCTGATTAACGATAATCGCAGAAACCATTGGCTCAATCACAGAGTTAAATCGGGTAAGTATATCATTATCAGGCATCCGTAATTCCAGATCCCTTACGCGATCACGCGGGAGTTCAGTCTGACCGGTGCTACCAGTATGAAGTGCCTCAAATTCTCTCTCGTGGGACAATCCCCAAAGGCCAATATAGAAGATCAACTGCTGATTTTGGGGGCGAACAACAGTGACATGGGAATCCACGGTCATATTTTCCGGAACAAACCATACCTGCGCAGCACGTCCGAGAGTACCTTCGCCAGTTGAATTGATCAGCAAATCTCCGTACTGCAACCATTTTTCGTTAATAACCTTTGGATTATGCTTTCGTGCAAGCGCTGTGTCAATGTAATGATCTCGGATGCATTTCTGGTTGAGCACAACTTGTGTAGAATCGTCAGCATATTTGGGGGTTATGCCTCGGGAAATTAGCGAAGTAAGGCTGTCGAGTGTTACTAACGGCCAGATGTCCTTTTCCGGATTTCCAATAAACCATTCACGGAAGATAGTTTTAGCTTGCTGCAGTAAATTATCGTTTATCTTTTTATTGTTTTCTATTTTCTCATTTAAACTTTCAATAATACCAGCAACTCGTTTTTGTTCCTTTAACTCTGGTAAAGATACAGTAATTTTTTTAAAGTTTTTTAAAGGTTGAGAAAGGGCAGGAACCCCTGTTTGGTTAGCAAAAGATAGTATTTTGTTTTGCCCTTCGTATGTGTGGAAGTAAAAGACCAAAAAAGGTACATATACCTTGGTTGTATCAAATGTAACTCTAAATTGGCGTTGGGAACAAAGATATTCTTCATATTGCGAATCGTCAGGAATATAAGCAATTTGTCCTAATGTACCACTAATTGTAACAACAACATCTCCACGGTGTGCTATTGATCTTGATAACGATCTTGCTTTTTCTTCTGTAACAAACTTAGTTAGATTGTCAGTTACCTTATATCCTTTTAAATTTGCACCGTCAATTATCGGAAAGCCTTCATCTACAAAGCAAGAAACTTTGAGATTAGAGCCAAAAGGACCGGCAGCAATATCTTTTATTACGGAACCTAACTCTATAGCGCGTGTTTCCATATTTTTATCATCCTATCTGATTTTTCAATAATCTGTCATTTTACAAAAGCTACAATCAGAGCAACAAGAGAAACAAGTGCAGAAAAAAGAGCTACAATATAGTTGCGATCTTTTTCACGCAAAACTTCTATACCCAACCCAACACAATCTAATCCCAAAATCCACATAATTACAATAGCAATCTTATGTATATTCCCTTGTACCCAATATAAATTGCCATTCTTAAATATGAGATAGAATACTAATAAACCGAAAAAAATTATTGGTATTCCAATTGCCAGTTTAAAGAACAAAGAGATTCCGTCTGATTGTTTGCTAGTCTCTGCCGGCATAGAACAAGGTGTAGATTCGTCAACAATACGATTAGTTGACCATACTATTCTTTCTGTTAATTGTTCAAGGAAATCATCAAGTTGTTCTTGATCTAATATAATAGTCTTTGACTGTGTTTTTAATTTCTTTTTTGTTTCTGACAGTTCTCGCTCTAACATTTGAATTTTATCGTCTTTTCGCTCAGATTTACTTTGCTTAGAGCTCATAACCAACTGCCCCCAATTTTCC
>JAFWZH010000345.1 GCA_017522515.1 Clostridia bacterium | reverse complement strand
TTGAAAGTATCCGGCTGCGAATATGAAAGCGATATGTCATATTTTCCGCTTACGTTATCTGCAACATCAAACACCATATTAAATAAAATGCAATCATCAGTAAAATTTTCTGTTCCGGTAAACACAGCTTTGAAAGTATTGTCTGATGAGGTAGATATACTGTCGTTAAATATGCCCTTAAGCATTTCTCCCTTTGACACAGAAACCGGTGTGAATATGTCTTTATCATAGCTGACAATCACCGCAAATCCCATAAAGCCGCTGTTGCCTTCAATTTTTATTGGTATCGTAATTCTGTCACCCTTTTCACAAACCACCGGTTCTGAATAAACCCTGTCAGAAACAGCTGACACATTTGTTGCTACCGTAAAAAGCATAACAAATGCTAAAATTGCCGAGATAAATCTTTTCATATCATACCTCCTGTATGTTAATTATTTACTTTAATAAATTGCCTACAATTAATAATATATCTATATAGTGCAATTTGTCAAGTTTGATGTTTTGCACATTTAACTTGTTTTTAAAATCATATACTATAACTATAAAGATATTGTACAAAAGCACAAGATTGTTCAGAAAGGTATAGTATATGGCTAACGAAACGATAGGGCATATTATTAAAGCCAAACGCAAGGAACTGAATCTCACTCAAGCCCAATTGGCAGAACTGATAAATTCCGACGAATACTACATCAGCGCTATTGAGACCGGGCGCAGAAAACCAGGCAGGAAATTTCTCGTTGCACTTTCCAATGCACTTAATATTCCGGTTGACGTGCTTCTGGGAATTGAGTCAAATATCGTTTTGCATGAAACCGTTTCTGAACTCGAAAAGAAACTCCAAAAACTTTCCAACGAAGATAAGGAATTTGTGCTTGGAATTATCGAACAACTGATTGACAGACTTTCAATCTAATAAATTCACCGACAAAAGTGTAAAAGTGAAGTTATCGCTTCATTTTTGCACTTTATTTTTATACTATAGTATAGCTTTTCTAAATTCCATTTTATCCACTGAAGCTCATTGGTCAATACGGTTCAGAGGCTGAATGTAATAACTTGCAAATTCATGTAATAACTTTTCATCGTTTTTCAAAACTTGCCGGTTGATTTGTTGACTTGCAATACTTTTACAGATATAATTTAATAAATAAGGGTGGTGAAATAAAATGAAATTTGTCGTATGCGATGATGATGAAATATTCCTTAACGGTTTTAAAAGTGAACTGCTTAAAGCCGATAATTCTCTCGATGTTGCTTGTTTTGATAACAGCAAGCAAACACTTGAGTATTTAAAAACAGAGCATAATAATACAGATGCTGCGTTTATTGATATCCGCCTTTCCGATTCAAGCGGTATTGACCTTGCTCAACAGCTTTCAAATAATTATCCCGATATCAAACTGATTTTTATTACAGGATTCGGCAATGAGTATTTTGAAGAAATATTCCTGACGGTGCGACCTTTCGCAATCCTTCAAAAACCGATAAAAAAAGACTACCTTTTAAAGCATATAAATGGAATAAAAACTGCTGAAGACATAAATCAGCAAAAATTGATAATTAAAGTAAACCGTTCAGAGCTTTCTTTAGCTTTCGATAAAATTATTTATATTGAATCCGACAAAAGAAAAGCTCACATATATACTAAAGATGATGTGTTTACGGTTTATGAAAAGCTTGACGATATTCAACGCAGACTTGATGAAAGTTTCATAAGGTGTCAGAAAAGCTTTATTGTCAACCTTTGTCATATTTCGTCACTTGAGTCAAACAACTTCGTTATGACAGATAATAAAAAAATAAGCATCAGCCCTTCAAAAAGAACCGATGTAAAAACGAAATATATGGAATTTAATTTTAATCTGCTTAATAAAACAGGGGTGTAAAATCAATGGGTTTACCTGCATATTTAATGGTTATACTTTTATCCGGAATACAGGCGATAATTGCTGCTATTTTCTTCGGTACTACGCTCAAACGCAAACTTTCACTTCCAAAAAGCTGTATAATTTACACGATAGTTATAGTTGCCGCTGTACTTATTATGTTTGAAAGGGTTGTTCAGCCGTATCGCGGACTTGTTACTTTTGGATTGCCGCTAATAATGGTATTTACTTTATTTGGCGATTCAATCAAAAACAAAATTATAGCATATATTATATGGATGTTTTTCTCCTGTGTTACCGACCCGGTCAGCTATTATTTGGTACACTGGCTCAACATATCAGATCCGTTTGCAAGCGACTTGGTAATGAATTGCGTTTTCTCTGTTATGTATGCTTTTTCTCTTGCTGTTGCGCATCAGTACATAAAATCATTCAAAGGTTTGCCGGACAAAAAGCTATTTATTGCATTCTTATTTATTCCCATTATACAAATTGTAACATATATTTATTTCTTCTACCTTCAGTTTGATGTCGGTATTATTACATTTGACGGTGTTGCAAACGAATACACAGGTGACAGTAAATTCCCGATATTCTTTATTATTCTTTCACTTGCTACTTTAGCTGCAGATTATGTATTTATGCATATAGCAATAAAATCCGTCAACGGTATTCAGGAAAAGCAGCGCCTTGAACTGCTCGAAAAAGAAAGTGAACTGAACTACGAGTATTATGCGGAATTGCAGGAAGATGCTGCCGAAATGCGCAAATACAGGCATGATGTAAACAATATCATTCAGACAATACGTTACATGATGGATATGCCTTCCGAAGAAAGCAAAGAAGAAATATTAAGAATTACTAATCAGCTTGAAAAAGAAATTAATGAAGTCGGACTTAAAAAGTACACTAACAACAACCTGGTAAATTGCATACTTGCAAATAACGAAAAAAGATTTAACAACAAGAATATTTCCTGTGATTTCAATGTTGTCTTTCCGGAAACAACAAATATTTCTGAGCTTGATATCTGCAGACTTCTTACTAATATTTTTGATAACGCTTATAACGCCTTAACTTCATCAGAAGCAGCAGACAAATCCGTGCTTTTAAATATCGATTGCAAGGATGGTTACATTTACCTGAGAGAAGAAAATAGCACCGCAGAAAACACAGATGAACAAAGAAAAAAAGATTCACATTACGGTCTTGAAATCATTAAATCAATTTCCGAAAAATATAACGGTATTTTCGAAAGCAAAGTTAAAGATAATATGTTCTGTATCAGTGTTTCTTTGAAGTATTAATTTCAGAAAAAATAACAAGGAAGTAGATGCATAGATAACTCTATAAAAACATTGTCAAAAAACTACATTTGCAATAATTCGCATTGTATTTTCTCGGCGTTTTTTGCTATGATATAACTTCTCAAAAAACCACACGGATTTAAACACCGTGTGGTTTCTATATATAGCATATCGTTTATATGTTTATTAACATTTTCTTAGTCGTTTACACGTTATTTGTGCGCTATAGCTGGCCATAATTCGTTATTCGCGTTAAAGATCGTGCGCTTTTGAACGTGACGTTATATTTCGTTTTCGGTAAAATATTTACGAGAGGAATTCACACAATTCCGAATAAATACCGAAAGGAAGAATGATTAATGTACGCAGCTGCAGAGCTTATCGTGTTGGGCGTATGCCGTGAATACGGAATGGAGCCCGGCATACTGATTAAAATGTTTAACGAACCGAAAAAATCGTTTTCAAGTGCCGAGCATGTGATTGTGCGAAACTGGCTGAGGCTTGATTCGATAGCGCCGCTTATCTATGAACAACGGCTGTTTATGTACCTTCTTGAAGATGAGGCAAGAAAAATAAAGGCAAAGAAAAATGAAGTTCTGCTGACAGACAACTCAATCCAATTCAACGGTATTGAGCCCGGAGATATTCTCCTTTTTGATCCTAGAGACACCGTACTTGACGGATATATGGCACTCGAAATAGACGGTTTCAGGTTTGCCGCTGTTGTTGAGGACTTTAAGCATGAACCGGACAAGTATTATATTGTGCCTGATTTGCATTACAACAGGGATTTCATCATATTCAAGCACAAGGTAAAAGTGCTCGGAAAAATCATCGGTTGGAGAAAATCCGGAGAGAAAACATACAAGGATTTTGTGCAGAAGAAAGGTTGAGTATAGTGAATTTCATCGAAGATTTCTATTACGGCAACATTGAACCGCAAACACGCAATATTAAGCAAAATTCGGACTTTCAAAAGGATTTCAGCAGACTTTGCGAGATAGAAGCCGAACTCAGGACAAAACTCTCAGGCGGTGAGAAAAAGCTGTTTTTAGAGTATGTTGATTTGTGGGGAATCATCTCGGGAGACATTGATTTTGACAGCTACAAAACAGGCTTCAGACACGGAGCTGCATTTGCTGCCGATACATTTAACATAGAAAATAATTAATCATATCAAGAGGATGAGAGGTTATGTCCAACCAAGATATACCTGATATTGTAAAACTGATCCACGATCTCAACCGTACGGACCCGGATGAAATGTATTTTAAAGTGTTCGCTGATAGAGTCAGATATTTTAAAGAGACACTGGAAGGTCAGGCAGAGATATTTAAAATGTTTGACGATGCTCGCAAAGAAGCTTCCGATGTAAGGGCGACAAAGATTGCAAAGAGTTTACTGAATACTACCTTTTCTGTTGAACAAATAGCAAAATATTGCGGTCTTTCAGTTGAAGAAGTTCAAAGAATCATAGAGGATCAACAAGATGAGTAAAATAATGGATGAAATTCGTGAAGAAGCATCTGATTTAAGAGCCAAGGAAATCGCTGCGAGATTGTTTGAGACAAATCTTTCCGAAGAAGAAATAGCAATGCACACCTGTCTTTCAATTGAAGATGTTCAAAGAATTAAAGAAGAAAGAAAAGAATAAAGCAAAGCAGCTCGATTCGGCGAGCTGTTTTTCGCTCATTAACATATACCGATACAAAATATCGCATTGCATATGAGTGGTTAATAAAGTCGATACCGGATATAGACATTTATTTTTTTCGTAGTATAATATAGAAGTAGTTGTCAAATGGTTTAACAGCACAGGTTTTTATTCTTTCATAAAAGTCAAGGCTTTAATCGGATAATAGCCGTGACAACAAAATGACAACAAAAAATCGGATAGCCAATATTCTAATGATAATCTGAAAAATACAAATAGTATGAGATAAACCGCTATAACAAAAACGTTTAAGATTAAATTGATACGTAAGAGTGGGAATAAGAAACGAAAAGTCCATAAAGCCTTATATATCAAGGGTTTTGAGACTTTCAGAAAGCCTCGTGATACAAAAATGATACTGTATACGGCTTTCCCACATTAATTTCATACAAGAGAAAACCTCTCTCGTTTGAACACTTAGTTCATTCGAGAGAGGTATTTTTTATGCCCATTTTTTGAAATCGTGATACTGCAACAGTAACCTATATTTTTTGAAAAATTTTATTTAAAAACGCAACTGATAATCCAAAAATGTCCCAATAAAGAGTAGAGGATATTTGAAAAATTATTTTTGCAAAAAGCTGAATTTATGTCGCAATAGAGAAGTGTAGGAGAAAATTTTCAAAAAAAGTGGGATGATACGCAAAAAATGTCGCAATAAAGAAGTAGAGGTGGTTATCAAGTTGATCGTAGATAATTTGTGAATTTACGAGAATTTTGGTTACCAAAACTACAAAATTCGTGCGGTATATAAATGGGAACTGATTTTGACATATTTTTAAAAATTTGGCGAGCAAAACCTGAATTTTGTTGCGGTATAGAAGTAAGGGGTATTTACAATGTAATTGTAAATAAACCGTAAATTTATGGAATCTTTTTTTTGCAAGTATGCAAAAAAATGTCCCAATAAAGAAATAGAGGGTTATGTGTTCGATGTCGGTCATCCGACTTGTAATAAATACTAACCGAAAGGAGGAAAACCAAATGGCAGTATTAATGACAGCAAAGGAAATCAGCGAAGAGCTCGGTATTTCCAAAACACTTGCTTATCAGATTATGGAAAAGCTCAACAAAGAGCTTGAAGCAAAAGGCTTCTTCGTAATCAAAGGCAAAGTCAGTCGCCGTTATCTTTCTGAACAGATTTACGGTATGCCTGAAAAAGACTAAGTAAAAAAAGGAGAATGCAAATGGCAGTCTACAAAGACAAACAAAGAGGAACGTGGTATGTTTCGGTCTATTACACAAACTGGAAGGGTGAAAGTGATCGCAAGTTGAAGCGCGGCTTTAAAACCCGTAAGGATGCGGTTGCTTGGGAAAATACTTTTCTCAACAAAAATGCCGGTGATCTGAATATGACATTTGCGGAGTTTTATGACATCTACAAAAGTGACCTTGAAGAGCGTTTGAAAGAAAACACTTGGGTTATGAAAGAAAGCGTAATTGAGCTTAAGATTTTGCCGTATTTCAAGAAAAAGAAAATGTGTGAAATTAAGGTGTCAGATGTTATTGCTTGGCAAAAGGAAATGATGGCATACAGGGATGCAAACGGTCAGCCATATGCTACGGGGTACCTCAAAACAATTCACAATCAGCTCAGTGCAATCTTCAATCACGCAGTAAGGTTTTACGAGCTTCCGTCAAACCCTGCAGCAAAGGTCGGTAACATGGGCAGAGAAAACACAAAGGAAATGCTCTTCTGGACAAAGGAAGAATACACAAAGTTCTCCGATGCGATGATGGACAAGCCTTTATCCTACTACGCATTTGAAATGCTTTATTGGTGCGGCATCCGTCTTGGTGAGTTGTTGGCTCTTACCTACGGTGATTTTGATTTCGTGAAGCAGACAGTACGAATAAATAAATCCTATCAGTGTATCAAGGGCAAGGATGTTGTTACTACTCCGAAAACAAAAAAGAGCAACCGTATAATTGCGATGCCTGACTTTCTTTGTGATGAAATGCAAAGGTACTTCAAAGGTCTTTACAAGCCGAAGAAGAATGACAGAGTGTTTCTTATAACCAAAGCATATCTCCATAGTGAGATGCGAAGAGGCTGCAAAGAAACAGGAGTTAAGAAAATCCGTATACACGATTTGAGACATTCACATGTTTCACTTCTCATTGATATGGGTTTCACACCGCTTGCTATTGCGGACAGAGTCGGTCACGAGAGCATTGACATCACTTACAGATATGCTCACCTCTTCCCATCAAAGCAGACGGAGATTGCAGAAAAACTTAATATGGAGCGTGCTTAAAATGTCAGCAAAAAATTTAGATCGGCATAACCGTTTCCGCAGTATAACGGTTGGCTTCAGAGTCTCACCCGAAGAAAACGAACAGATAAACAAGGTCGTTGCAATATCGGGACTGAGCAAACAGGAATACTGCTACCGTCGTTGTATGCAGCAGGACATAATTGTTCACAGCGGTAATCCGAGAGTGTTCAAAGCACTTCGTAACAATCTTGCAGAAGTTCTCGAACAGCTCAAAAATAAAAAAGAGGTGACCGATGAGATGCTTGAAATAATCAGGCTCATCACCGAAACACTTCAGGAACTGAAAGGAGATTTTAATGAATGATGTGAAAAAAGAAAAGACCGTCCTAAGCACATCTGCGGCAACAGATGACGGACAGTCAAAGCAAAACCTTGATAACAGTATAACCGAATAAAATGAATTTTTCAAGGATTATTAT
Organism: Clostridia bacterium; assembly: GCA_017522515.1. The sequence goes on along the minus strand of JAFWZH010000345.1, from coordinate 471 downwards.
GAAGTTTTATCAGCAAAGTAAAAATTAAATCTCGTTTGCATATAGTGTGAGTTTATTTATTTCCCTGCGTACATACGTACACTTGTACGCACGTACGCAGAGGAACACCTTAAATCTCATATATAAATTCGTGCGGTACTACATACACTGGCCGTTCTTTCGGCAAGGAGGTTAAATAAAATGAAAGGAGCAAAAACAAAGGATGCCGAAGAAAGGAGGAAAAAGAAATGAGAAAAGGTTCAGATGATAAATTTTCAAATGACGAGTTTGGTGTTGAGGGACCTTCATGGGCAGACGGGAAAATAATCAACGAGGCAATATTTTGTGAAGAGTTTCTGAGTAAGCATAAAATTCTCTTCTCGGGTGGTTCGTTCTTTACTACTGAAGGCAGAGTTGTTGACGAAATACCTCTTAAAAGAATGGTGTTCGATGACCTCAAAATTTGTGCAGTAGCTAATGTACCGCAGAAGA
>JAFWZH010000344.1 GCA_017522515.1 Clostridia bacterium | reverse complement strand
CAAGATTTATGTAAAGCTTTACATAAAAATTGTATTGGAAAGTAATAGATTATGTAAAGACACTTCCTGCAAATGCGAAAAATACACTATTTACAGGAAAATATCTTTACATAACATTTTATAATGATTTCAACCAATCAAGCAATTTTTTATTATTTTCCCATTCGCCTGCGACATTGGTTTGTATAATAGGTGATGCATTTTCTATTGCTTTCCTTTTAATTTCAGTATCTGCTCTGGCATATATTTCTGTTGTGGTAATCGAAGAGTGTCCAAGGAGATCCCGAATATACACAAGATTAACCCCCGATTGTAGTAAGTGCATAGCTCTTGAATGACGCAAAACATGCGGATGTATGTGATTAGGCATAATGTCATAGTTTTCCTGATGTGCTTTTGTTGCATATTTATTGAGAATATATGAAATCCCTGCACGTGTTAGCTTATCTCCATATTTATTTACAAAAGCTGGTTGACATTTTTTCTCAGGTAATGATAAAACAGGGTTTAAATATGACTTAAGCAATTTTTTTGTATTTTCCATAAGAGGTACAATACGAGTTTTATTTCCTTTTCCGTGAAGAATTACTGTGGCAGGTGACATTAACTTTATATCGCCTATTGTTAAGTCAATGCACTCCTGCACTCGTGCTCCTGTATCATACATAAAAGCCATTAATACTAAATCTCGGAATTCATGCTCATTATTTGTGTCAGGCTGTTTCAATAAAAGCTCAATACCTGAAAGCGAAAGATGTTCAGGAATCGTATTTTTTGTCTTTTTCATAGGTATGCTTAAAACATCTTGAGTTAGTGATATGTATGTAACATCATCATGCATTAAATACCGAAAAAAAGTGCGTAATGCAGCAAGTCGCTGATTTCTGGAAGATGCCGAATACTTCATTGTGGATTCCAAATAATCCAAAAAATCTGTTATTAGTTCAGGTGTAATCTGTTCTAAAGACATCTTTTCAATTTTCATATTTTTTGCACTTTCGCAGTAACGCAAGAAGATAGTAAGATTATCACGATAAGAATATATAGTATTTTGACTCAACCCTTTTATGTTGGGCAAATAAATCTGTATATATCTTTTTATATGATATGCTAAATTCGTTGTATATTGCATAATCACACCTCCGGAATTACATGACCAGTGTATTGGTTAACAAGTGCGGCAAGCTCAGGGTAAGCTTCAGCAGTTAAACGGATGTAATTTTCCGTTGCTTCAATCGACTTATGACCTAAATACACAGATAGATAAGGAAGTGATACATATATGTCCATCCCTTGATTAATCATGTGACGCAAGGAATGTACTGCAAAACTGTGGCGTGTATCATGGAGACGAGGTCCTTTACCTCTGCCGCCATGTGGAATACCAGCCGAAAAAAGAATATCTCTAAATTTTTTATAGCAAGTTGCAGCAGTAATTTGAGTGTGATGGATTGTTTCAAAAAAATATTCGTTATCATGAATATATTCGTTTGCATATTCTTTCAGATACTCTAATAACGTTTGGTGCATAGGTACAATTCTATCTTCGCCATTTTTACAATCGTACAAATACAAAATACTAGTCGTGAAATTTATATCAGAACATTTTAGGTTTATTGCTTCTGATATTCGTAGTCCTGTTGAAAACAAAAGACGAACTAATACTGGCATAATACGTTGATAGCTATTGAGTCGTTTTGCATTTATTGTATCTGCAGCATAATATATCCGCTTAATTTCCTCTTCCGTGAAAATATGTGGTACATATTCATTGTATCGGTTCTTGGGTTTAGGTAAAATATATGCTGAATATCCGACTGAGTTCAAATACACTGCAAATTGATTATATATACTAATACGATTAGTCCAACATTTATTGCTTTCACTTTCTCTTTTGCAACACCATTTTTCTGCGATTTCTTGTGTTATACAAAGATCAGTTACATTGTTTTCTACAAGAAATCTCGAAAAACGCACAAGGTCATATTCCGGTCTGTCATATTGCAGTCCTAAACTTCGTTTATATTGTATAAATGTCTTCATAATATCTGAAAAACAGCCTTCAAATTGAATAGGAATTGATGTAATCATTAAATATCACCCCCAAACAATGGTAGTGCACATTTTGCCAAATTATTTATATCAATTTTTAAATATATTTGAGTTGTTGCCGTTGATTTATGACCTAATACATTAGAAATTGTAGGCAATGGAGTGTTATTGCTCAACATATTTGAAGCAAGCGAATGTCGTAATGCATGTGGTCCGTGTTTGCGATTCTTTATATCTATTCCTGCATCGTAAAAATACCTTTGAATCATCCCATGTAGGCTGGAGCTGTACATCGGTTCTATTGGATGGATATGACGCAAAAAAATATTACGATATTCTGATTTTGGTCTACCGTTGCGGATGTAATCAATGATTGCATTTCCAACTTCCGCTGTTAGCGGAAGTTGAAGTGGCTCATTTGTTTTTTGCATAATTATATTTATTTGATTGTTAGTCCAATCGACATCATCAAAACAAAGACCGCATATATCAGAAGCTCGCAGACCAAGTCTTGTAGCTAAAAGCAATATTGTATAATCCCTTTTACCTATGGGGTTTGCTCTGTCAACAACCGCCAACAGAGATTCGATTTCTTCAGGTGCATATACAGAAGGTATGTGAGCTTTATGTGAATAATTTACTCTTGGAATCAATTCCTTAAAATTTGTACTAACATAATTTTTGTCATACAGAAATTGAAAGAATACTTTTAAACAAGAAACAATATGATACCGCTGTGAAAGTGTTAAATCAGCATTGTACTCAAGATATTGTTGAATATTTTTTAAGGTTATTTGTGAAAAAGAGCTTATTCCATTCATATCAAGATAGTTGCTGAATTTCTCAAATTTTATGTGTTGTTTTGTTATTGTACGTTCTGTAATGTTTCTGTATTTTCTATCTTCGACAAAATCCAGATATGTAGGATAAAACCAACCTGGCCAATTCAGTTCGACCAAACGGGAGCGATATGGTATTTTGTCGAACTTTTCAAAATACACAAGCATATTAACGATGCGAACATAACTATTAAAATTGCTCGGCATATCGCATTCACTTATTTTGCTGATGTATTTATCAGCTATTTGGCGTGAAAAAGATAAAATGTTTTCTTTTTCGCAGTATATCAAAAAATCATTTATGATGCTTTGATATGCATTTAGTGTTGAAGTACTGTAGGTTTTTTTCAGTTCATTTGAAAATCGATTTATGAACTGTAAACAATTTTCGTTCATAGTGAACCCTCCTTAGAATTGATATACTCTAAGTTTAACTGAACGAAAATATTATGTAAAGAAAACTACAACTATTT
>JAFWZH010000343.1 GCA_017522515.1 Clostridia bacterium | reverse complement strand
TTCCACCCCTCCGTCGCCCCCTCATAATTATCTCTTATCATGCCAGAAGTCTTCATTGCAAAGCCCCTATCCTTTTATTAGTGCTTAGAAAATCATTTGCATTGCCCGTATACATAGTTCACCTCTGACAAAAATACCAACTTGGAAGATAAAGCGGGACAATTCTCAGGATTAAAGATAACATAGTTGGTACCATCCTTGACAAGAGAACTTCTGAAGCACAGTCCATCAAATCCAAGATGTTCAATCATGGCCGTAATAAATTGTGTTATAAAATAATCACCATTTTGGGTCTTATTAATCTTAGCGAAGTCCCTCCTAATATCGTCAAACAGAAAATCCCTACCGTTAACTACCGCTGTTGGCTCGAAATCGAAATTCACCAAGTGCAAATCTCGAGTCGGTTTATGGATGGAAACGCTGATAGCATCCCTGATAAAAGGCCGTATTTCAGCGATAGCGGTATGTTCTTCCAGAGCAGCATACAAATAGGATACCCCCTCAGGATTACATCGGCCTGCGCCTGCTGTTCCCCTTGGAGGTGCAGAACTTCCAATAGCATCGAACCCTTGAAAGCCAGATTCAATGCGTTGTTTTATTTCCTTAGTTTTTTCGGAGTTAACAAACTCTTCGTAACCCGTCCAGAGTTCTGCAAGCTTGTCAGCTGGAACATCTCTTTTCTCAAGATCGTTCAATCGCTTAGGCGTTGACTCGATACTGCAGTAATCATTCCATTCATTCCATAGCTTGCTATCACGATCTATTCTTGCACGGTAAATCTCCGTACCCTGTGATAAAACACACGCGTTGCGATCGAATTCGGACTTCAAAACAGGCAGGAGCGGATGCTCAAAGAAAAAACGATTACTTCTTTTCAAGCAATCCTTAAAATACTCCCACATGTAGTATTCGATGTTATACCACCCAGGGTGGTTGTTGTCATTCTGGATATACTGCTCGATGACATCTGTCCAATATGCATCATCTGTATATGCTGGAAATTCCATTACAAAAGTTCCCTCCGTTATTTATCTAAACACATAACAATTAGTACGCAATCCTAAAATAATCCAAATAATTTTTAAATGTATCTTGAGCTGAGAGGCAAGTGTCAGTGAGGTATCCTTTTTCCTGCTTCCATTCTTTTAGACCACGATAGTAAAACATTTTTATTTTATCTTCAATAATAAACGGAACGATTCCGTACTTTAAGCATTCCTTGAACATAATAAGTCTGCCGACACGACCGTTACCGTCTTGGAATGGGTGGATGCGCTCAAATTGCACATGGAACTCGATAATATCTTCAAGAGTTATATTCTCCTTGCTATTATAACAGCTGAGGAGTTTTTTCATTTCTGCCGACACATCTTCGGGTAAGGTGGTTTCCATTCCACCGACTTCGTTAGGCAATTTTTTATAATCACCAACAACAAACCAGTCTTTTTTAGAATCACTTGTACCGGTCTTCAAAATAAAATGCAAGTGTTTTATAAACTTTTCACTTAGCTGAGATTTAGCATTTTCGATAATTTCATCGATACAGCGGAAATGGGTAGCAGTTTCAATAATATCATCAACACGAATACCTTCCTCGGTTAAACCAATGGTGTTGGTTTCAAAGATATAACGAGTCTGATCATGTGTAAGACGGCTACCTTCAATATGATTGGAGTTGTAGGTCAGCTCAATCTGTATTTTATGATATATTCCGCCATGAACCTGACCACGCTTTTCCTCCTTCAAAATATCAAGTAAGGTCTGCGGTGCAGGTTTGCTTTTATTACTTCTTTCAGGTTTCTCTGCGTTTTCTGGAATATTCCAAGTCTTACCAGTAAGGAAAGCACCGAGGACACGACCTGCGGCACAATAATTACGAACGCTACGCTCGGATGTATTCCAAAGTAAAGCAACCTCTTTAACGGATAGATATTTCATATTCCTACCTCCAAATTTACTGTTATTAGTATACCACAATATCGGCAAAATGTCAACGAAGCAAAATCAACATACGTTTGTATTTTGCCGATAACGGCATTTTTATTCAATCTGTTTTTCTTTGGTTACTGTGTAGTACTTTTCGTCCGCTTGTTTTCACGGCAAAAGTAAAATAACGGCAGAAAACTCTGCCGTTATTCAATATATTTATTTTTTAATGTATCTTCTTGACCACAATACACAACAAATTTGCAGAACAGAAATTCCAGCACAAAGTTTCTAAGCATTGTTACAATTAAAATCACAAAATCGTTTACAAATGCACCTTCAGCTAAAATACCAAGATACAATTTTCTCAGAATGATTATACAATAGAATCATTAACAAATCACTTGAAATGATCGTAAAATACAGTTTCATCTATGGGGCGAGATTTGAAATGCAAATCAAGTGGCTTTGCGTCATCCGAAGAATAGCCCATAACAAGAAGTGCAACGGGTTCAGTATTTTCGGGAATTCCAAACATCTCTCGCATTGCTACGGGATCAAAATGCATTACCCAGCAGGTGCCAATACCTTCATTTTGACATGCTAACATCATATAGGTTGTAACAATGACGGCATCTACCGGAGAGGAAAGTGCACCGTCGTATTTTCTTACCCAACATTCATCCTTATTATGACAAACAAGCATTGACGTTGGTGCATTAAAATGACACTTGGTACAATTTTTAAGCTTTGCAATCGATTCATCGGTATTAAGCACAAGATTTACTTTGTTTAGTTGTCAGGTCTGGTATTTATGAAAAATATTAATTTCAAAAAAACACTATTCGGGGTCTTAAAATTGTGTGTACTAGGAGTGCTGATTGGCGCTCTTGGCGGATTAGTAGGGGAGTGTTTTTCACATTTGTTGTATTTTGTAACAAATGTGCGAGAGGCAGCTTCATGGCTCATTTTTCTATTACCTTTAGGCGGTATTGTAACAGTTGTCCTACACCGTGTTTCCCGTATGAGTGATTATGGCGGAACAAATGAAATTATACACCGCCTTGAGGACAAAGGGCCAATAAGAGTTATTGCTGCACCACTTATATTCATTTCAACAGCAATTACACATCTTTTTGGTGGATCTGCAGGTCGAGAAGGTGCTGCTATTCAGTTGGGTGGCACAATCGCATACGCTCTTTCTAATATATTGCGATTAAAAGAAAAAGAATGCACAGTGTTCATAATGAGCGGTATGATCGCTGTTTTTGCAGGAGTGTTTGGCACGCCTCTTACAGCCGCATTTTTTGTTTTGGAATTTAAGTTAGCCGCAAACGTTGTTTCCTTTGCAATTTTGCCTTGCTTTATTTCGGCAGTAGTTGCGGAAAAAGTTTCTTCTCTTATGGGTGTAGCTGAGGAAGTATTTCATCTAAGTAATATAACTACGTTTACATTTGACTCTATTGCCAAAATTATAGTTTTATCAATTGGGATAAGTGTTTTTGGAAAGGTTATGTGCTTCTTCTTTCATAAGTCAGAGCTTTGGGTAAAAAAGTTAATTTCAAATCCCTTGCTTCGTTCAGTGCTCGGTGCTGCTGTTATTGTTGCGTTGACCGTAATCGTTGGTGATATGCGTTATAATGGTTCCGGTATGAGTATTGCAATTGAAGCTGTAAAAGGCAACTCATATTGGTTTGATTTTATTTTAAAAATTATTTTTACTGCCATCACTTTGGCTGCGGGATTTAAGGGCGGAGAAATCGTTCCGACTTTCTGTATAGGTGCAACCTTCGGCTGTGTTTTGGGAAGTGTTTTAGAATTAGATGTTGGCTTTTCCGCAGCGCTTGGTTTGGTTGGGCTGTTTTGTTGTACTACAAATAGTCTTATAAACGCAATTTTACTTGGAATTGAGATGTTTGGCTTTGCCGCACTACCATATTATTTACTTATTTGCTTAATCATTTGGCCTCTATCAGTCAAAAAAGGTTTGTTCTACAACAGATTCTTCACACCAAAAAGCCTTTTGAAAAGGAAATCGGTTAATAAATAAAATTATTTACTATGTATAAAATCATTTAAAAAGCCGTGTCTTGACACCAATGCGTCAATGTGGCAAACCAGCGAAAACCCTCGTGTTTATGCGAGTTTTCGAAATTTTCCCTTTGTCGAGTCAAAAATGAGGACTTAGGACGAGTTGTAGCTTTTTTGTTCTTTGTTAGTATCACACTTTTTGTAGAAATTATGAGTAGAATTTCCAATTGTTTTTAAATCTTCAAATTGAGATATGAAAAGGGCGATGACGGATTCTGTCATCGCCCTTTAGGGTTAATCTTTATTTATCTTTTGCTTGCCATTCTTCTCTTTCTGTCAACAACGGTCAGTGTAATCACTGCACCGCCGCTGATGAAGAGAAGTGCGATCCAGAGGAACATATTGCTGTTATCTCCGGTTGCAGGAGAATTTGCCTTTGCGTGGACATTGAAAGTACCATCAGTGCTACCGTCAGTATAGACCAC
>JAFWZH010000342.1 GCA_017522515.1 Clostridia bacterium | reverse complement strand
TAAAACAACAATCTGTGATATTGACTTTTTCAGAAAGCAACCGTGTGTCAACGATATGGGCAGAATGTGGGGCAGTTCAAAGTTTCAGTCTCCCGAAGAATACAAACTCGGTGCAGATATTGACGAGATAACAAATGTTTATTGTGCCGGTGCTTTTGCCTTTGCTCTTTTCGGCAATTACAATCGTTACCGTGATGATTGGCAACTGTCAGATGAAGCATTTGCAGTTGCAACAAAAGCAGTAAGCAATGAAAGAAACGAGCGTTATCAAAGTATAAAAGAGCTTAAACAAGCTTGGGAGGAAAGTTTATGATAAGAAAAGCAATACATAACGATATACCTGCAATATCAGAATTGTATCGTGAGCAATTCAGGGAAATGGCAAAATTGATTCCCGATTTCATAAAAGAGGGAGACCAAAGTAAAGAATTTCTTGAAAAAACGATTTCGGATAATGATTCGGACATTCTTGTTTACGAAAGCGATGGTGTAGTTGTTGGGTTTATTCTGCTTCAGGCAAAGGAAAGACCTGATTTTGACTTTATGCTTCCCGGTAAGTATTGTTACATAATGGATATAATTGTAACGGAATCACACAGAAATAAAGGCTTTGGTACAGCTCTTATGAATTCAGCAAAGTACTGGGCAAAAGAGCAAAATTGCAGTTTTATGAATCTTGATGTCCTTGTAAACAATCCCAGAGCAATCAAAGTTTATGAAAAGCTTGGGTTTATACCAAAAGCTCAGGAGATGTATTGTAAACTTTAATAATTATTGCAAAAATAGCATTAGCCAAAAAGCGCATTTGAAAAATCGGATGTGCTTTGTACTAAATAGTAAAACAATCGATTGATCTTGAATGTTTGTGTGAAATATGTTAAAATTTGCATAGAAGTTGTTTCAATCAATATCTATGTTATGGAGAAAATGTAAAAATGAGAATAATCTTTGAAATACCTGCAAATCGAACTGATGTTATTGATGATATCGTAAATCAGTGTGATGATTCCTACCTTTTAAAAGAAAAAGAAAATCTTAGCGGTGACCAAATTATTGCAATTATCGCTATTGTTACGCCTGTTGTATGGGCTCTTGTTGAAAAATACTTGCCAGATAGAATGGTTACAATTCAAATTGAACTTGATGAAAGCACAACTGTTACAATTTCAGAAAGATCAATTAATCGTGCTCTAATGAAGGCTAATAAGATAAGAGCCGAATGGGAAAAAACAAAAAAATAATTAGTTTTATAAGAGGCGAAGTTTAAATGTCACCACAGACACATCCTGGAGTCTTTGTAAGGCGTGATAAAAACGAAAATTGCTACTACATGCAGAAAGAGTATATTTCTCGACTGCACACCATATTTAACAATGATTTGCTCAACACTAATACAACGATTAAGATAATAGACTCTCATAGTGCATATCCTTACTATGAAAAGAGCAAAAATGAGATCGTTTTTGATACGCACTTTTTAGATATTTTACGTGTTGTTACGGCAATTATGATTTCTGAAGATGAAAATGCAAGTATTGATGAATTAGCTGATGCTTGTTCTGCAGATTATTTTTTGTGTAAGGACGAAATAACAGATTATTGTAACCGCCAAAGGGAATTTCACCAATGCACTGAATTTCTCAATACTTGGTTGTGCTGTCAACGTGCAGAAGAAGATATCAAACAGCAAAAAGCAGTTGTTCTAAAAGATTTTAGAGTGGCAAAATTGTTTTCAGAAATCTCTATTGTAAAAGTTGAGTCGAAAGAAACAATAGACGAAGATATACTAAAAAGCTATTTTCCCAAAGCGTATGATATAAATGAAGAACAAATTGATAAAGTTTCGGAAGCATGGTCATCTAAAAAAGCTCAGCAAGTTTATCGAGGGAAATTTGAGATGGAGTTCTTGAGGAAAATATTAGAATCCCTAATAGCTGAAAATAAAGCACATACATATTTTTCTGAAGTTTATAACTGTGTACACATAAATCCAGGAAGCAATATGTTGTCTAGTTTAAGTGCGTATGCTGATACCCCAATATGTCTTATAGCTTTTTTGAAAGCTCACAAATATTCCGCCTCTTAAAAATAAAATTAAAAGTTATGATAACCCAATTCGGTATCTTCGCTTTTTATGTTGTGTGCATAGTATATATTGTTTTAGATGCTATCTATGGATGGTTAATAAATAATAAAGTTTATATAATAATGTCTGTGGTGTCGGTGAAAACCGACACCATCTTTTCTTTTTCGAAAAAGTTCTTGACAAGCAAACAAATGTTCTGTATAATAGTAAATTGGTAAATAATGTATTTGCCGTACAACTTAATATAAATCTGAAACACATATTTATTTACTTATTGGCTTTATGCCAACTCATATTATCTGACCGAAGAAAGTATAGTCCGATACTCGGTCAGTAACATACGGACAATCAGAGCTTAAAGTTTAAGCCGTTACATAGTTTCAGTGCAAACTGTGCGAGAGGATGAAATGTCCTCCCGCTATTTGTGCTGTCTATGTGACGGCTTTTTTATTGTGCAATTTTAACGAAAATAAAAAAGTTTTAAAAATTGCTTTCATTTTTGCCTTTCTAAATCCTTACCCCTTGAGGGATGTTTTTCTCTCGTGTACCTTGACAACTGAATGACCGTCCGAAAGTGATATGACTTTGCGATGATATGAGCAAAGCAACGCTGCGGTGAGATTCCGGGGCAGGAACTATTTCGGGTGAAACAGCAGAAGCCTGTATAAAGGATACTACAGCCACCTTGAAAACTTTCTGATATATCAGGAACATTTTCAGACTCTCAATTCCCATTTATATATAGAGCAAGTTTTATCATTTTCCTGCGTACATACGTACACTTGTACGCACGTACGCAGAGAAATCGCTTAAATCTCATAAATATATTTTTTTCTTGATTATGGTGAGCATAACACCGAAATTTGTGCGGTATATAAGTAGAACTACATACACTGACCTACCCTGCGGCAAGGAGGTTAAATAAAAAAGAAAGGAGCAAAAAACAAACGAAGCAGAAGAAAGGAGGAAAAAGAAATGAGAAAAGGTTCAGATGATAAATTTTCAAATGAAGAGTTTGGTGTTGAGGGTCCAGCATGGGCAGATGGCAAAATAATCAACGAGGCAATATTTTGCGAAGAGTTTCTTAGTAAGCATAAGATTCTCTTCTCGGGTGGTTCGTTCTTTACTACAGAAGGCAGAGTCGTTGACGAAATACCTCTTAAACGAATGGTGTTCGATGACCTGAAAATATGTGCAGTAGCTAATGTACCGCAGAAGATTTCTAATATTGTTGAGCTTCTGAAAATAGAAGCACTTGATGAAACCTTTGCACCTGAAACCGACAGAATACACCTGCAGAACGGCACACTGTATATTGACGGTACTTTTGATGAAAGCAAGTCGGAGATTGTAAGAAGCAGACTTCCCATAAGCTACAACCCCAATGCTCCGCTGCCAAAGCTGTGGCTGTCTTTTCTCGGTGAGCTTCTGCATCCAGAGGACATTCCCACGCTTCAGGAGTTCATAGGCTATTGCCTTATACCGAGCAATAAAGGTCAGCGAATGATGGTTATCAAAGGTAACGGCGGTGAGGGTAAATCGCAGATAGGTGCTGTTATGACAACGCTTTTCGGTAGCAATATGAAAGACGGAAGTATAGGCAAAATCTCAGAGAACAGATTTGCAAGAGCAGACCTTGAACATATTTTGCTGTGCATTGATGATGACCTTCGTATGGAAGGGCTCAAGCATACAAACTATGTCAAATCCATTGTAACCGCACAAGG
>JAFWZH010000341.1 GCA_017522515.1 Clostridia bacterium | reverse complement strand
TTTCACGCTGGGGCAAATTCATATCTTGCAACGCCCTGCCGAGTTCATCATCCTTTGCTAAAGAGAGAATGTCATCATCAAGTTGCAAGGCATACAACACACGCAGATAGATGCCAATCGCTACCGTGGGCACACCTTTCTCTATGCGTGATACCGTAAGTGGCGAACAAGTAGCACGCTCAGCAACCTGTGCAACGCTCAAATTACGACGCAAGCGAGCAAGTTTTATTTGTTCGCCAACTATCTGCATTTTCTGCTCTAACTTTCGGGGCAATTTAGTCCCCATTGTACTCTTTGCCATAACAGTAACATATCATATAATATACAAATATAATACTTTTTCTTTATTTTATGATAGGTTGAATAAAAAATATATGATCGCAACTATAAAGAAAAGCTTGACAGTTCAAAACAAACGAACCCACAAGATTGATTTGCGAGTTCGCTAATATTATAGATGTCGCTTTTCTGATAACTATTAACCACATCTACTGGGTGCCATCATGAGCAGGTCATGAGCACTAAATTTATAAAATGGAGATGTTGTTTATTGTAAAGAAACAGTTCAAGGTAAATAATGAAGTTCCCTTATCTGTCTTATTATGCATTAGTAAAAAAACACTTTTACAGAATGCAGAGATAGGTATTTTTCTATTTATACCACTCCACACGAGGTGCTTTTATTTATTGCAATAAAAAAATATTAAGACAAATGAACCCGTTTTGTACGATGGATTCATTTGTCTTAATAATGAAAATCATTTCATTGCATCAAATAGAGCTTCTATTACACTTTTCCCTGCATTATAATTATTAATACACTCTTGAATAGTTAATGTTATATTGCTTGTATGAACAAATTGATGTCTGCATTCCAATAAATTATTATAACTACTTCGCAAATCTTGATTCATCGTATTTCGAATTTGAGCCTCCTTTATACATAAAGAAGCTTCAAAATCATCCTTATAACTTCCACCAAATTTTTTCAATTCCTCTTTGAGAGACTTTAATTTTATATTTCCATTCAATCGAGAATGATAGCATCGTATAAAATCTCCAAACACACTATGTTTAGCAGTAGCAAAATCAGCAATGATTTCTTTAATGGCTAATTCGTAAGCAGTAACAGCATTTACCGCCAAGAAGCCTGCAATTTTCGGTTGAATATTTCCTGGCAGATTAGGGACAATATGATTTAACCCGCTAATTAAGACATCAACATCATTGAATCTATCTGTATACGCCATTATCCAATAGATATTAAGAAATCCTTAACGTATGAGAAACGTTCTTTAAGAACTTTCTCGTCAGTTGTACCTATAGTCGTTAATTCTATAAATCTATCATCTACAATAAGTCTTTCATATCTCTCTGACAAATCTTGTGGTAGGTTCTCAATGCTGTTCAGTATTGTACAAAAAACAGAATCAAAGATAGACATATTAAAAGGACCACGAACATTAAATGGTTTAGGTCGCAACTGGGTTGCTATAACATTACATGTCCTTACAAATCTATCAGAAAATTCATTTATTCGCTCAGAAAACTTCATATTCTTTTTGGCAATCTTATTGAGGAACTCTTTCATGGGTTTTTCATAATCATTTACAGAATATGCTAAACCAAAGACCCTCAATATGAATTCCACATCTGTTTGATTCTTAACAATGTTCTTCTTACCTAAAATATTTCTCCAATCATCATTTGTATTTAGATTTTTCAATTGATTGAGAAAATCGCTTCTAAATACACAATTACGAATCTCTTGAGATTTTAGGGGTGTTCCACCTGTGTTAAGACGCTCAAAGATATGATAAACACAAGTACTTTCTCCAATTGGGGATAATTGCCTAATATTTATAGCTCTTAAAACGCAATTTTCAAGTCTACGTTTGTCCTTGCTATCTAAATCATTGAATGTCTTATTGTAATATTTATTATTTTCTTTCAATCCAGACAGCTTAAACACCTGACGCTTACCCATTTTATCTTCTTCACCAAAATACCCTTTAATGAAATATACAATGCTCATCAGTCGCTGTTGTCCATCAATGACTAAATTTTTATTTTCGTCATCTATATATAGAAAAATGGGAGGTACTGGTAGACCTATCAAAAATGATTCAATGAGTAATGACGATTGCTTTATTGACCACACAAAACCTCTTTGGTAATCAGGAATTGCGATATCTCCATCGCAGAACATCTCATATAGACCTTTTAACGTATAATCAGAAGGGTATGATGTGATATCGTATTCGATATTAACCAATTCTTCATCAAATTCTTCTGCTACATCAAATTTCTCGTTTTCTTTATAATCATTCATATGATATCAAGTATTTTGTTATATTCATTGAGCAAAGTTAATTATAATTTCTCAAATCTGTTATTATCAACAGAGAATAATTACCTTTGCGGAAGTAGAACGATAATTTTAATAGTGAAATGAATACAAACAGTATACAAAAGACACCAGAACAGCAGATTGATGAGGTGGTAAAGAGTTTGAAAGCATTGTTTCTCTCGCAAGCGAGGAATGAGGTAATACTACAATAATAGGCTATTTTCTTCGCAAGACATTATTATGGTCTCTAATTCTAAACTCAACTGATTTTAATATCTCAAAAACGGAGGTGAAATATCAAAATGTAGTCAAATTGTAGTCAAATTTAGGTTTTAAGGCAAAAGAAAAACTCCCAAATCGTTGTTTTAGAACGTTTTGGAAGTTTTTGCAAGTGGTGCCACCAGAATCCTTGAACCATAGCTTTAATGCACAATGCTTCAAATACTTATGATTTTGCAACTGCTCAAAAAAGGCCATTTCCATAATTGTATCACTCGATTTTTTCACAATTTTGCATCGAAATCGAGGGGTGATTTTTGGTGGTTTTTAGGGGTAATTTCAGTTGGTTAGTGCGACTAACCAACTGCTTTATTTCCGACCCGATAGACGCTTCAACCGGTTAGTGTTACTAACCACTTAAAAAAAACAAAACAACTCGTGAGTTACGCTCACGAGTTGTTTGTTTCTTCCACACGGTTATTATAAAAAACGAATGGATATCTTGGTCATAAATTATAAAACCGTTTTAAGCATCATAGCTGCCACGGCGATGAGTGCGAATACTTTTTTCATGCTGTTATTCTTTATATAGTTCATCTTCCAGTTCGAATTCCGTAATTTTTTCGGAGAGCTCAAAGTACATGTATGAAGCTTCAAAGGGGACGGATTCGGAGAGGGCGTATTCGGCACTCCGGGTGAGTGCGTAGAGCTTTTCCATCACCTCCTTATGCTGCCTTTTGACGGGGAGTAGCTGGGCGCGGCAGCAGTCCATGGCGCCGGCAACGGCATCGCGGTACAAGGGAATGTAC
>JAFWZH010000340.1 GCA_017522515.1 Clostridia bacterium | reverse complement strand
TATTAAGTAATCGCCTTGCCTTTCGTATTTGCCGCCCATTTCCTCAAAAATTGTCTTTGCCATTGTCTGTTACCTCCACATTCTTTTTTATTTTGAATGTCCGCAAAATCCGTCCTACATCATTTGATCGTCGGCTTTCAGTTTTTCGGTAATTCCTTCACGTTCTGCCTGTTGCTTCATAAGACGGTCAAACAGTTCCTGTGCCTGTTCTTCAACATCGGCAAGGTGACTTTGCAGTTTGCCGCTTGTCAGCAGATTGGTGTAGAACACCTTTTTATGCTCACGGATATACCGCAAATGCCGCTGTCCCCATACACCGATATGCCTTTCTTCTTTTTCGGCGGGTAATTCCAAACAAGGAATGTAATAATCGCCCTGCAACTCATACCAAAGACCGTTTTGTTCGTTATAAATGTACTTTTCCATTATGTAATCCTCCATAATAATATATTCGCACATACATCACAGTTTCCCGATTGTCACACCTTGTTATATCGTGTTATCAGTTTTGCTTGCCCTTGCTTTTGCCCTTATAATCTCTCGGAGCAAGGGTAAAATCGTGTGAAATCGTATAAAGGGATAAGGTGAGCAGATTGCGAAAAACCCTTTATTTTCAAGGCTTTTAGAGGAATTCATTAACGCCCTACAATAAGCGATAATGATTTAAGAAAAGTTTGTTTTCAAATTCTTATTTGTCGAACTGCAAAAACCAAAAGTATTTGTTTTTTTACTCAAAAATTAATCTCTATTTTACTTAATCATAATAAGTTATTACATAATACTAGCAGCAAAGAAAAAAGGTTTAAAGTGCCATAATTAACACACCATCATTCGCCTGTTTGTCGCTCACTTGCTAATATTCTGCTAATGAAAAAGTGCTTTCTGCTAATTTCAGTTTTTAATGTTAATTGTATTTTTCGGATAGTTATGATATAATCAGATTGACAAATAAGAATTTGACGGAGGGGGTATCCGTATGGATAACAACGAAAAGAAGAAAAGAGAACCATGGAGAATTATTGTTGGCATTATAGCTATTGCATTTATCGTGTATATGTGGGTTAAAAAAGATATTATGACCATTTATACCACAATGCCAAAGGAACAAGTTGCTCCTCTTATTGCAACAACGATTGCGGTCTCTTTCATAAAGGTTGCCGCCATCACGGGTGGAATTTTGCTCATTAAATGGATTATCAGCAAATTCAAAAACAAGTAAACAAATTCCAATTTGACAAAGGAGTGTGATTGTATGGATGGTGTAGTATTCAATGGCCTTGCCGACTATCTGCGGCACGGCAGAGAAATTGAATTTTTTTATAAGGGCAGACAGTATTCTATTACGAACCATTCTGGCTATTGGTATCTGTGTGATGATACCGACCACATTCTTTTGGAAACAGTCTCAGAGCTTTAAAAGATATGGTAGCATATATGCTGATTTTTTTGATATTTATCAGTTATTTAAGCTATCGCTATTATTTGCTGAGTCTAGAAAGAGGCAATGACGAAAAAGAGTG
>JAFWZH010000038.1 GCA_017522515.1 Clostridia bacterium | reverse complement strand
TGATAATTGGAGAGGGCGTACTGCTCACAATGTGCCATTGGACGATATGATTGCCATTATAGACAATGCTATTGATAATGGATATACTGTTGCGTGGGCAAGTGATGTTAGTGAGGATGGTTTTACAGGAGCTGGTATTGCCGTTGTTCCTGATGTAACCAAAACAATACAAGGTAGTGACGAGGCACGTTGGATTGGTAGTGCAGAAGTTAATGGCAGACCTTTATATACACAAACGCCATGCCCCGAATTAGAGATTACTCAAGAACTTCGTCAGGAAGGTTTTGATGATTACTCAACAACGGATGATCACGGAATGCACATATATGGAAAAGCGAAAGACCAAAATGGTACGGAGTATTACATGGTAAAAAACTCATGGGGTGACGCTGGTCCATACAATGGAGTATGGTATGTAAGCAAATCTTATGTTAGATATAAGACTACAGATATTGTAGTAAATAAGAATGCCATACCTGCCGAGATTAGAGATAAAATGAGACTATAATTATTAATATAATATCTCGCATAGAGTTTAAATCCACTGATGAGTAGATGGAGGTAGCAAACTATATACAAGTGTTGGGAGGAGCTTTAATAGGAGCTATTGTAACATTACTTTCTTCTTTATTTTCTAATATTATCTCAGAAAGAAGATTTAAAAAAGAAATGATATTAAAAGAAAGAGAACAAAAGTTAAGCCTTTTAAGACCTTTATCGGAAAGACGAATAATAGCATTAGAAGATATCTATGATTTAATACAAGCTATAATTGAGAACGAAAATGTTACTCTTGATAATTATAATGTGTTAAGAAAGAAAATTGTTTATATAGACAGTAATAACAGAGATAACTTGATATTCGTACTTCGTCAAATGGTTAATATAAAAGGAAACGCTTCTGACAAGATAGTGTTATTAAATAAATTGAAGGCAATCCAAGCACATATTGAAGATGATTTAGGATTAAATTATTTAAGAAACAACTTGATCGTAAATAAGTGATTATGAGAGAAAATACACCGGAAGAATTAAAAAAAGATTTGTTGTCTGCATATAAAAAGCAAGCGAAAGCTTCATTCAGTCATAATTTGTTAGAAGGAACAGTTACATATAATATTGATCCATCCGCATTACCGTTAAAGGTTATTGATGTAGAAAAATTCTACACAGAACTATGTACGCAATTTAACTTGTCTTTTGACAATGACGAGTTAACAAAACTTTTTCCTAATGTAGACATTTCTCCTACACAAGGTATTAAGATATTAATTGATAATGAGAAAAATATTATTTTCAGAGATGGACTAATGCAATTGCAAGGCTTGCAAAACATAACATCTATAAAATATGTCATTATAGGAGAGCAGAATTTAAGTGTTTCCGTCGTTGGTTCGACAAACGAGGCTGAATATTTAGCCAAATATATATGGCTGATGCTTTGGAAAGATCTAACGCCCCATAGAACAACTTCATTTTTAGAACAAAAGATAATGTTATCTCGTTATAATTGTGTATCAGAGTTATCTTTTCCAAATACAATTTCAGATTTTTTGCACCCTAAGTTCCTTGCTGAATTTAAAACACTATTAGAGGAGCCTGATTCTTTTGTTAAAGTTATAGGCTTAACCCCATATTGTAAAGATGATATTAGGGAACATTTTCAGGAAAATAAGTTGATATTATATTGTTCTAATATAACGCTAACTTTGGTAAAAATAAATGAAACCACAGGCGAATCAGAAGATTGCACGATTACAATAGATTTGCGCCAACGAACACAGGCGAATAAAAAGGTTATACGCTTCAGTACTGAATTGCCAACATCGGAACACTTTAAACTTGTAAGTGAATTTGCTGAAATGTTAAAGAGAAAATAAATAACTATATACTCAGTAAATGCTGATAATCGAATGGGATTATTGGCATTTATTGAGTTTTGATTTATTCTTTTAAACTAAATGTGTATCTTTGTCGCAGATAAAAGCGTTCTTATCAATAATGCAGAATAAAACAGATAAGGGTACTTTGCTTGTTTCTAAATCGTTACCTGTCGTAAAATTAAATTCTGTAAATCGTTTGTTTTCAGCGAGAAACAACATATACTGTGTCTCACGCAGTGAAATGTTATATGCTTGGTAATACCAGCTCGTTTTAACCATCTTTTAAGAGGGGCGTTAAGCATTCCACGTGCAAAATCCTCGAACACTTTACCTTCCTTTTTGCGTTTACCACAGTAGGATAAAGCCTCTTCACTAATAGGTAATGTTGCTTCGGTCTCGGTCTTCTCTGTACATATGCGGATGTAGTAGCCCTGATCGGGTCCCATTTCAAAGTCGCTCCATTGCAATTTGAGTATGTCGCTGATGCGAAGTCCTGTCATACAGGTAACTAGAGATGCTTGTTTCAATACAGGGATACGGCAGGGGGTGGCAGCGAGTTGCTTTACCTTGTCAAGTGTCAAATACTCCTTTTTGACCCCTTTCCACGCGGTCAATAGTTATATGACTGCAAATTTATAATTTCAAATCGTTGCGCCCGAAAAATCTCTGCAACTGACTATGTTTCAATAATTTCAAAGAATATTCCCTAATTTTAATGGGACAGTAGTGATAGTAATTCATTTAATATGTATTGCCGAAATTTTAACATCGATTTAACAAAAAAGTTTCTCCTTTTTGAATGTTTTTATTGACCTTAGCAATCAGACTTAATAATTATTAACATGCTTACAAATTTTCAAACTAACAAAGTGCTTATTGCAAAAGGACTGTCATCTGTTCCTTATTCTTTCACGGCGTATTCCCTCGTTACATCTCTTTATAATCGAAATGTGACGTGGGGTAAATTGCCTTATTCTGAATCTCCTTTTCACATTTGGGCGCGTGACTATATGCCTGTGCAAGTAAATAAAGATAAGTTTGTAAGATTTAATTATAATCCAGACTATTTGCGAAATTATCCACAATATAAGCCTGACACCTCGATGATACTTTTCAATCTTGGTATTCAAGTGATTATTTCGGATTTAGTTGTTGACGGCGGAAACATTATCAGCTGCGGAGATAAGGTAATAATGACAGATAAAATATTTTTGGAGAATGCACATATTAACCATACAACGCTTATAGACACTCTTAGCCATTTACTTGAGGCCGAAATAGTGCTGATCCCTTGGGATAAATATGAAGAATATGGACATGCTGATGGCATGGTGCGTTACATGGGAAACGGAAATGTGCTTATCAACAATTATTGCGACTTTGACAAATCGTTACAAAAGAAATTATTAGGTGTTCTCGGACGACATTTTTGTGTTAATGAACTACACTACGGTACTTTTACGAAGAGAAGTTGGGCTTATCTCAATTTTTTGCATGTAGGTAACCACATTTTCATTCCTATGTTAGGCGAAAGATTGGATGGAGTTGCCTATAACCAAATTGCCGAATCTTTCCCCGAATGCGAGTGTCACCCTGTTATCAATTGTGAAAGCGTAGTCAACGAAGGCGGTGCATTAAATTGTTGCACTTGGAATATGATGAGTGATTCATTCTCGTCAAAAGCCCAAGATACTATTTTGCCTTAGGAGCTGCCCAGCAATATCGATAGGAGTGGTTCTTAGATTCCTTGTCAAGTATCTTTTGAAGACTATTTATTAAGTTCTCTTTTTTAGAATCCTCCACTTTTTCAAAACACGATTGTAGGTTATAGTCAACTTTCTTTGTTATATCTTTATGACTACCCAAGAGATTGTGTCTTTTGAGACTTGCGAATTCTAACTTTTCCAGTAATTCGGGGGCTATGATAAGAATAGGGATGTCCTGCAACTGATGGCTAGCATTAAATGTGCGGAAAAGTTCAGCAACTTTTAGCGGGCCATCAAATATAACCTTATCTGATAGCCTTTGGATTTGTCGGATTAAAACACCCCCGAAAAATGAATCTTTGGAAAGTATATATTTGTAAGAATAGATTTCAATTCCCTTTTTTTTAATAGGATCTTTGTTTATTTTGATTTCACTTTTAAAATTTAAGTCAATTCCTCCAAAATCGTTTATATACCAGCATAAGGCTTCGGAATTCCTGGGATGAGTCGTTATATCTTGATGCTTTTGATTAAAAAAATAGAACTCAAAATCAAGTATACGATATTCCCCGTCTTTTGCTTTTATGACACAATAGTTTTTAAGATAATCAGCAATAGAATCAAATGCTTCCATTATTTTGCGTTCGGAAGCATTCGCAGAAATGCTCATGAGTGTTCTTAATTCATCAATATTCCTATTCATACAAACTGTTTATTACCTATTTCCCGATGCAATACTACGAAAAAATATTAATATTGAAAAGTAGAATTTCGCAAAATTCTATATATCAGCTACATATAATCTGAATTTGGCACACATTTCGTGATTTTTGGCACACGTGTGCCAGAATATGCGGCAACAAAAAGCTCTGTTTCACATCCTTTGTCACATGTCTTTTATTTATTTTCCTACGCAGTATGATGTAAACTTTCCAAATCTATTTTTGAGAATTTTCAACCATCTTGAAAATCAGTATGTTGTACCTTATCTTGGCACACGTGAGACAAAAGAGAAACATGATGTGTGCCAAAACGTGTGCCATCATTTTGATTTTGCTTATAATACACTTTTATGGCCTTGTAAATCAAGGATTTATGCTTCTGGTTAAAAAAGAAACAATCACAAATGCTACCGTGTGCCACGAAAACAATCTGAAACAACTTGAATTTTGATTTTTTGGTAAACATGTTTTCTTCATTTTGTGTGGTTTTGTTTGTTTCCGTAAATGCTATTTTCTAATTAAAGATGAAGCTATATTTTTTCAAAATTTCTACTGATTCTAACCTTTGAAGTACAATTTCATCAGTTTAGTGCAGGTTGGATATATAACAAATAGACTGGACTGGTACGCTTTTTCTTTTTACTAGAACTGCGCTTTTTATGTTGTTTTATCAAATAGATTAATTGGGGTATAGTTGTTGCTGTTTTATTATTCTAAAATAGGTAAATTCTCACATCATAGAGTTTGTTTTTGTGCAATAATTACTTTGTACTGCATAAAATAGTGTACTTTTTGTGCAATAGACTTTGTGAATTGAAGAAAAACTAGTAATATTGCAGATGAATAACAAGATATAAGATGAAAACAATCATTCTAAATCAGCGTAAAGAACGTGATGAACTGATGTCACGCTCTTATTTAGTACGTAGAAGTAATCAAGATACAGATTTGTTGTTAAACAGTAGTCTGATAAAGCTAATAACAGGTCCTAGACGAGTTGGTAAATCTACTCAAGCATTATTGATGCTTAGAGACAAGAATTTTGCCTACTTGAATTTCGATAATTACTCGTTGTTGGAAACATGGGATGCAAACCTTGTTATGCGAATGTTGGATGATGTCTATCCTGGTTATGAATATATCTTGTTAGATGAAGTACAGAACCTGGATGGTTGGGACTTGTGGGTCAGTGAACTTTATAGATTGGGAAAGAATCTTGTAAT
>JAFWZH010000339.1 GCA_017522515.1 Clostridia bacterium | reverse complement strand
TCATGCCGTGCAATAACATCTAACCCAAGAGTAGGTTCATCCAAAAAGAGAATCTTAGGTTCACTGATAAGTGCCATAGCAATACTTACACGGCGTTGCCATCCACCCGATAGCTTACCCGCCTTTCTCTTCAAAACAGAATCTACAGCAAATTGCTCGGTAAGCTCTTTGATTTTTGCTTTGCTTTTTTCTTTAGAAAAACCATGAATACCACACATTAATTCAAGGTTTTCCTTTACAGAAAGATTCGGAGCTACTGCAGTTTCCTGAGGTGATACACTAATCAATCGCTTAACCTGTTCGGGCTGTTTGGTTATGCTGTATCCACCTATAAATGCATCGCCATCCGTTGGTTTTGTTATGCAGGTTAACATCTTTATTGTTGTGGTTTTTCCTGCTCCGTTAACACCTAACAGAGAAAATAGTTCTCCTTGATGTATTTCTAAATTGAGCTTATTCACAGCAGTAAGATTTTTGTATCTTTTGACAAGTTCAACTGTTTTTATTTCTTGCATTTACGTTAGCCTCCTTTTTATTTGCAGTACCATCATAGCAAATGTAAAAGAGGAAATGATAATTTTTATCTAATCGGTCATTTATCGTATCTCATCGGTTATAAAAAGTATATCACATTAACACCCTATATTTCAAATTACATATCCTTGTACTTTAAGTTTCAGTATGAGGATTTTTTAATGCAAAATTTTTAGTAAAGGAAGTGAAACAATGCTTTAGCAAACTAACAAAAAACAGTAAAAAGCGAGGGATAAGTCTTAGCAAGCACTGGATTTGTGCATACAAATCCCACTTGTTAGAGGCAGCCCTAAAACCCAGAAAAAAGTCACACTCCGAAAGGAATGCTACGATACATAAAAACTATTAAATTAAACATAAAACTCTATTTTAAGCAAAAAAATTGAGTATTCACAGGTCAAATCCCTTATGAATACTCAATATGTGTCATTCAAAAAGGATTTGACGACAAACCGAATTTTTTCAAAACCTTTCTCTAAGTAGTTGACAAATTGATCGAAAAATAGTATAATACCTAGGTAAAAAGGCAAAGGCGTCTTTGAGTTACAAGCTCGGAGTGTCTTTGTCTCTTTTTTTGAGCAACTGAATAGCATATAAGGGCAATGGTGTCTTTAATGTTTATGCATTAAAGCATCATTGCCCTTTTTTGTTCCAGAAATTGTTTAGGAGGAAAAAACATGGCAAAGAAAAATATTAATTGGTGCGAAATTGGCTTTGATTATATTAAGACTGATTACCGCTATGTTGCCAATTATAAGGACGGCAAATGGGACGAAGGACACCTCATTACTGACGAAAATATCGTTCTTAATGAGAGTGCATGTGTTTTGCAGTATGCACAGACCTGTTTTGAGGGTCTCAAAGCATACAGCACTGAGGATGGCAAAATCGTATGTTTCCGCCCGGATCTCAACGCTCAGCGTATGGTAGATTCCTGTGAACGTATGAAGATGCCTATATTCCCTGTGACAAGGTTTATTGAGGCTGTCGAAAAAGTTGTTGCTGCCAATGCGGATTTTGTTCCGCCTTACGGATCCGGCGCAACTCTTTATCTGCGTCCTTATATGTTCGGCAGTAATGCTGTAATTGGTGTTAAGCCTGCAACAGAATATCAATTTAGAATTTTTGCAACACCGGTTGGACCTTACTTTAAGAATGGTGTCAAACCTTTGATTTTGCGTATTTCTGACCTTGACCGTGCTGCACCTAGGGGTACAGGTCATATTAAGGCGGGTCTTAACTATGCAATGAGCCTTTACAACATAGTTGATGCTCATAATAGTGGTTATGATGAGAACATATATGTTGATTCAGCAACTCGTACCTATATTGAGGAGACCGGTGGTGCCAACATTATCTTTATCACTAAGGACGGGAAGGTTGTAGCCCCCAAGTCCAACACCATTCTTCCCTCTGTTACGCGTCGTTCTTTGATGGTTGTTGCAAAGGATTATCTTGGCCTCGATGTTGAGGAAAGACCCGTTCGCGTTGACGAACTAGCTGATTTCGTAGAATGTGGACTTTGCGGCACGGCGGCTGTTATCTCTCCTGTCGGCAAGATTTTCGACCATGGCAAAGAGATTGCCTTCCCCTCAGGTACGAGTGCTATGGGACCCGTCATTAAGAAACTTTATGACACTTTAACAGGCATCCAAGAATGCCGGATTCCTGCACCAAGAGGATGGATCAAGGTTATCGATAAATAGGACATAATTGACTTTTAGTTATATATCTTGAATTATTTGCTGACCGAATTCTTTTTGACTAAAAAATATTTGGAGGTACATAGATATGACCAAGAAAGAACAACTCTACGAAGGAAAAGCAAAAAAAGTTTTTGCAACTGAGGATCCGGAACTTCTAATCGTTTCCTATAAGGACGATGCTACTGCGTTCAACGGGCTCAAGAAAGGAACAATTGTCGGAAAAGGAATCATAAACAACCGAATGAGCAATTTGCTGATGCAGAGTCTTGAGAAAATCGGCATCCCTACACACTATGTCGAGGAATTGAGCGAACGTGAAACGCTTGTAAAGAAAGTATCAATTGTTCCTCTTGAGGTTATTATCCGTAATATCGCTGCCGGATCTTTTTCCAAACGCTATGGCGTGGACGAAGGATTTGTATTTGAAACGCCTACCATCGAATTTTCATATAAGAATGACGAGCTCGGTGACCCGCTGATGGATGAATAACACGCCGTTGCAATGAATCTGGCCACTAGGGAAGAAATTGAAACCATTAAGAACTATGCCTTCGGTGTAAACGATCAGCTCAAAGCATTTTGGGCAGAATGCGGTGTAACCTTGGTAGATTTCAAATTAGAGTTCGGTAAACTCTCGGACGGCACAATCGTACTTGCTGATGAAATCAGCCCCGATACCTGCAGACTGTGGGACAGTAAAACCGGTGAAAAATTGGATAAAGACAGATTCCGCCGTGATCTTGGCGGAGTGGAAGATGCTTATGCCGAAGTAATGAAGCGTCTGATAGAGCATATGTAACGGAGGTGTGATT
>JAFWZH010000338.1 GCA_017522515.1 Clostridia bacterium | reverse complement strand
TGCTGTCGAGGTAATGTGCAATTTTCTTTTTCTTGGTTTGAAACATGATCTACTCCCTTATTTTTCTCCAGAATAAATATTGATGCTGCAAAATCTCAAAGTGTTCACCTCTATATAAATGAAATAAGTCAGATGTTGCTTGTCATATTATACTACATCCCCGAAGAAAAAAACAATCCCTTGAATGAAAATAATTTCGAGTATTATTTCATATTATCGTCACAAGGTATTATTTTGAGAATGGTATAATATGTATAATTCTAATGCAAGTTTACGTATATCTCGCCCACTTGTGCGAGATATACGCATTTTGTGGAGTTTTTATAATAAGGGCATCTCTAAAAACCCCTTTTGAGAAAAAACAGCTATGCACGACATCTGCTGTGTCAACCTCCCTCGGAGTGCGGCAGCACGCCTTCGAAAGGTTTCTTTGTAGCTGTCATACCTATCTGCTTTTTCTTTAATCAAACGGGTTTTTAGAGATGCCCTTGAAATGTTCAATATTTATTATTGAAAATAGCGGTGTGATGTGGTATAATAAAACAAAGTGGACAGAACGATAAACTAAATAGGAATTTGAAAATGAGGGGGTGTTCTATGGAATTTATTTTATTAATTAGCGGACTTTTATTTTGTATTTCGTTTGTTATTTTCATATTATTAAAATCATACATTGATAACAAAAAAGAAAAAAAGCTCATGACAGAGATATTTATGAAATATGGAGTAAAAACAAATGCCAAAATATCTTACTTTATTGAAAATCATACCTATGGAAGATATATTCCGGGTAAATATAATTATTACATAAGCTTTGAATATAAAAGCACTAAGTGCGGAGCTTTGACTTGCAGTTATGTGTTACCGACTAATAATCCCAAAAGTAAAGAATATCTGAAGTGTGATGAAATACCTATTATATACATTCCTGCACATTTAGATTATTATAACGGATTGATAAGTCGCAAAGAGTTTTTCAATTATATCGGGCATAAACTTCGTCTTGGAAATGATCAATGGTTGGTTATATTTGCAGAAGATATCAGCTTTTTTACGAATTTAGACGATTTTTGATGATGTGTTTTCCATTCATCTTATGAAGCGATAATTTGAAGGAGTGATTTAATGAATGATGAGATTAAAAAATATATTCAGGAACACAAAGTTTTAAAATCAAACACCCTGATATTTCGAGATTGGGAAGAATTTCTTCATAAGCTTTATCTTAATAATGGTCGTATTGAAATGATTATTTGGTATGAGTATTGTCGGATAAATGAGCAGCAAATAGGAATGGGCGGATATAAAGATACATTAAATCACGGATATATGTGGGCTGAAACTCACTTTTATAAGACAGATATACAAGACGAATCTTTAAATGAGGTTATTGAATATATCAATCAAATGAGAGATAAATATTCGCGCTATAATTTATATCCCGAATTTTATTTGTGCTAATTTCGATTTATACCTTTATTCACCAACAGCGAAAGGAGTAGAACAAAAATGCTTCTGAAAAAGCTAATATCCGCAATAACAGCAGCAATCTGCCTTGCTGTATGCAGTATATCTGCAATACCCACAACAGCGACAGAGGAGCATATAACGAAAGTTAACGGCACATTTATACAGCCGTGGCTGTATGCAACGTATGACGATGAACGCTGGGATGCCGAAATGCAGATAATGAAAGAAATCGGCATAGAATACCTGATTATGGGCGATGTTGCAAATCATAACGCAGACGGCACATGGACTGTTTATTATCCCTCGGAGATTGACTATCTCAAGGATTATTTCGCCTACGATGCCCTTGAAAAGCTGTTTTATTACTGCGATAAATACGACATAAAGCTGTATCTTGGTATGGGACTTGATACTGCATGGAATAGCGATATTGCCTCCGCAGAGGGCAGAGCCGCCAACAGGGAATATATGCATAAATGCAACGAAATCACAACGGAGCTTTACAATAAATATAAATCCCGCTACCCCAATACATACTACGGCTTTTACTTTGTTACAGAGCTGTACAACACCATATATATGGACACAGATACAGGAATTGACGCATATGCAGAGGGACTTGACGAGATGTTCACAATGGTCATCGACAACTGTAATATGCTCAATCCGGATATGCCGCTGCTTTTCAGCCCTTATGTGAATATTTTTGGTTACGGCTATGCAAGTATAAAT
This sequence comes from Clostridia bacterium, assembly GCA_017522515.1. Next base: position 1,491 of record JAFWZH010000338.1, on the reverse strand, counting down.
CCCGATAGATTTACAGAATACTACACAGAAGTTCTGAGCCGAATCCCTTTCCGTGACGGTGATATGATATGCCCACAGGACAGCTGCGGAGCAGGCGGCTGCAATAATTCCCACCTTGAAGAATGGATAAAGGCATACAGAAATGCCGTTGACCGTTCAAATGAAATCCGAGGAACAAAGCTTCTTCTCGGCACAAATACAGAGCAGTTTATTTCTCACGATGCCACAAGAATGACAAATCCGCACGGTGTATCATACGTAGGCACACAGACCGTAGATGATTTTACAGAAAGCCTTGAAATTGCTCGTCCCTACGTGGATTCCTTGTTCTGTTTTGCCTATCCGCATCACTATTCACCATATAACGCTATGCCCGAATTTCACGAAAATTTTATGCACTATCTCAAAACCGGGGACATTGAAAAAGAATCTCCCACACCTCCAACAGCCGTGAAAACAGAGATTGTAACAGCTGAAAATGCACCACATCTGAAATTTTCAATTTACGGAATGGCAGATAATACGGCAGTTGCACAGACTAATATCTATAAAAACGGTAAGTTATACGACTACCTTGTAGCAGGAGTAAAAACAGGCGGCTCAGGCTCAAATACAACGCAAAATCAATGGATTGATTACGAATTTGACCTCAATGGTGAATCTGCTGTGTATGAATTTGAGTGTATCGACGTATGCGGAAATATTTCGCAAAAAAGCAGTTATAAGGTAACTCCCGATAATACAAATAACCTTGCAGATGAAAATTCAAACAATGCAGAAAAGTCTGTAAACTGGGAGTTTACAGACATTGACCATATTGAATATACCGTATCAGGAAATAGTATCAGAATAACTGGCTTTGACAATACCGTGGAAAATCTCGTTATTCCCGATAAAATAGAGGGCTTGCCAGTTACAGTAATTGATTGGTATGCCTTTGAGAATTGCTATAATCTGAAATCGGTTACAATTCCCGATACAGTTACCCATATCAGCCGATTTGCTTTTGCTCATTGTACATCACTTGAAAATGTAAATATGCCGAAATCATTGTATTCGATTGAACAGTATGCATTTTTCAATTGTCCGAGGCTGAAAGGTATAAATCTGCCTGTAAATCTTGCAGTTATCGAACAAAGAGCGTTCAGCGGCTGTAAATCTATAACAGAGATTACAATTCCAAAAGCTTGCACAAGCGTAGGGGAGTATGCTTTCCTCAATTGCGAGTCATTATATACAATTGCTGTAAACGGCGAAAATACGATATTTGATACTCGTTCAATTGGTTATAGCTATAACAATGGCTATGGCATAAAAAGCGGATTTTCAATTGATTCCGCCAACGGTACAGCGGTTGAATATGCGAAAGAAAATAATATCCGTCTAAAATCAAATTTTATCAAAGGCGATGTAAATGCAGACAGCCAATTTACCATAGCTGACCTTGTAATGCTTGAAAAATTTCTACTTGGTGCAGGAACACTAACAGAT
>JAFWZH010000337.1 GCA_017522515.1 Clostridia bacterium | reverse complement strand
TGCAAGCTTAATAGACTTCAGGAAATATGTTACGGCATTAGGGTAATCATTAAGGTCACGATATACGCTACCCATATAATAATATGCCTCCTGCTTATCTCTTGCACTGCCCTGATTCTCAAAGAATCGGCATACCGCCTTCATTGTACTGTCGGAATTATGTGCTATAAAGGCTTTATCACGCAACCTTATATCAAGCAATGCCATCTTGTTACGTGCATACTCCGGTTCATCTTTAAACAGTGGTTTTATGGAATTGAGACACAGCATTGCTTCACTTGGGAGTGTATCACCTTTGAGCTGTATGTCATCAAGTTGCTTCATCAATAGTTCATTTCCTTTATTGGAACACGACGATAACAGTATACCGACAATAAAGAATAGAGAGAATGTGTATTTCATATATTATTGAAGTTTATATTCATACTATTGTGCTAAAATAGCATAAAAAACAACGGGAAAGCGGCACTCCCTTGTCCGAAAATGTCCGAATGTATAAATTAGGCAGTTCTAAAGAGCTCTTGATATAGGCACAACCAACTAAAAATCAACAGCCTGGCAGGGAATACACAAAATACACATTTGTCGGACACGGCCGGACGCATATCGTTTCGCAATTTCTCTTTTTCTATATAATTTTAAGGAAATTATTAAAAATACAAATATGGAAACAAATTTTCAAACCACAAGCAAGACAACAAGTCCTTCTGAAAGAAAATCAATGTGCAATGAAAAGAGGGTACTGAAAACATTATTTCTTATAATGTTGCTATTCTCCGGAACTATCTGTTATGCACAATCAAGTGAAAAGACGGAGATTCCGATTAAGATTAACAGACCAGGTGATGACATAAATGAAAAAGAACTACCCAAAAGAGATTTAGATATTGAAGACATTTTACCAACCATGTACTATTATTCCACAACAGGAGAAATTGGTATTGTCAGCAATTTTGTAACATTTGAAGATGTTGCATACGAAATATGCAATGAACAAGGTGCAACAATACTGTCAGACACTATCTCATTACCCAAGAATGAAGAAGTATTTGTCTCAACGGCATCACTTCCAAGCGGAAAGTACTATATTTATATAATTATTGATGAGCAATCATTCGTAGGAGAACTGCAAAAATAGCAGAAATACAGGAACCAGACATTAGCGTCACCATCGCACATTGTTTACCGTGCGGTGGTGACGCTAATACTTTTATATATAACCCAGAAAACATTGATGCAAAAATTGAGGTACTTGCAAGCATAGGAAATGCAGCTTGAATAGCGAGTACCTAATATATATAAGTTCATTTACGACTTATGGTGGAATAAGTGAATCCGGAGAAGAACCACAGACACATAACCTGTTCGCCAACCCTCGAAAAAATGTTATTTCTTATTGAAACAGTCCGAGCCCATACGAAAGAAAGGGAAAAAGATATAGGTACCAACAAACAGCAACAACTCTAAAATAGTTACATATCAACGAATTGCCAACTATAAGAGCAATATTTCATACGTTCAGACATCATCGGACGAGGTTTTATTGGCAGAACTGTAATTTATTGTGACATTTGTTCAAACGCAAGACACTTCACTTATAAACAATGCTTCTGAAATATATTTTAAAGAAGATTAAGGCAAGGAATTTAAATGAAACAAAATGAATAATCTGTTAGTTATGGACACAAACAACACAATTAAACAGGAATTTAATACGACATGGCCAATCGTTCCGTCTTTCTTGGTAAAATCTGTCATTCATAATGGTGATACGTATTCTCCTAACCAACATGGGATTTATGATGCAGATACAGTTAGAGGACTGTTAGCAGATGCTTCTGATGACGAGAATATTCAAAACCCACTGTCTCTGTTCCAGGTTGTTCCTGAATCTTGCAAGTTCGATGAAGTTTCATATATAGGTGAAATAAATCAAGCTGGGGATGATTATTTCTTGAATACAATTTTAAACGGGAAAAAGGTTGTACGTATTGATCCCAGTTCCTTGTACAAAAACAAAACTTGTTGTGACAAATTCCGGGAATGTAATGGATGCGAAAACAAATGTCATGAACAGGACTGCAGAATAGCGTTGCTATATCATGAGGATTTGAAGGAAATCCATTATAATGATGATTTTGAAAATTATTGTAATAAACTCAATAGAATCATTTGTGAATATAACCAAGGAATCTCAGAAGTATATCAACTGCACTGCGAACAGGATGAAGCAAACAAAAGGTTGTATGTGTGGTATAAGTGCCCATACTCTAACTTTATTGAATACTTCTTCCCTATAATCCATTCCGGGAAGGTTATAGCAGTCCTTATGCAAGGACAAAGAATCCCAAATACTTTAAGCAAAAAAGAAATTTTCAAAGATGTCTTGAAGGATTCTACAATAGACCCAAGAACAAGAGAGAAATTACATAATTCCATTATGGAAATCTCTGACAACGAGTTCGGAATGGAGACTATGGAGAAAAGTCGTTTTAATGCTATATGTAAGAGAATATGTACCTTAGAAAAACGAATTAACAAGGAGGTCAATTTTCATGCAAAATCCTATGTTTCCGACAATTTTCATAGAATTGAATCCAATTTTCATCAAAAAATAAAGGATGTAATAAAGAAATGTGGTAAACTTTCAGACAGTGAATATAAAAAAATTGTAAATGAAGTATTACGTGAAATCTGCAATGTATTTAACGAGAAAGGATTCATACATATATATTCAACAGAAGCCAAATTCGAAGAAGCGAATTCCAGAACTGATACCTTTTATCTTATAGGAACGTCCATGGAGCCGACAGAAATAGAAAAAAGGAAACTTGAAAAAATCAAATTTAAAGACCTGCCATCGGACTTAGAGATTTTGGCTAAGATGAAAAATGAAGATTTCGATCCTTTTCTGCCACATCTTAAATTAAATTTTTCCAATGATGAAATTTTCCGGATTGAAAGTTTGTCTGTTGGAAATACCAGGCACCTTATTTGGAAGAGTTACCCAAACAAGAAAAATATCCACGAAAAACAATTTTGCGAATATTCTAATTTTCTTAAGACCTTTTACCACACTTTATGGGAAGCATATAATCTTATGCGTAGTGAAAGGTTAAGAAAAAACTTGGAAACCTCCATGCGAGTGTCGGTCCATGAAGCATCCCAAATTATACCAATTATCATTAATACATTAAAAAAAGAATATAAGCTAGACTTCAGATTACTTATAGAAGAAGACAGATTAGGTGAATATGGAATTACTCGTAGAGAGAACACCTTATATGACACGATTAACCGTCTTTACCTTTTGGATAATCTATACAAACGTTCAACCTTGATGTTTAAAGAATTGCTTCCAAAGGCAGATTGGACAGACTTGCATAGACTTATATATTCTATAAGAAGTCTGTGCGATGAGAAAGCAAGAGGGGATAATATGCAGAAGATTGTTGTTGAAGGATTGGACGGATTTAAGTTTCATCTATATAAAATTTTTACAGATTATCAACTTGTCAGCCATGCCTTGTTCAACCTCGTTGACAATGCAATAAAGTATGGATATATGGGAAGTCGTATCAAGATCAATTTGTCATTATCCACTAATGATTTGCAAAATGAACAAAAAGGGTATTTGAATGAAATAAAAGCAGTACAAATTGCTGTCATAAGTTATGGAGCTGAAGTCAATAAAGAAGATGAGAAGCATCTTTATGAATTATTCTATCGTTCATCAGTTGCGACAAAGAAAGATGGTATGGGTATAGGTCTGTTTCTCGTGAAAAAGATATGTGCATCATTGGGTTATACCATAGAGTTCAAGAGTACTCGATTATCTGAATATAATCTGCCAACGTATTATTATGGGGCCGAATATCGCAAAAACAAATCATTGAAGACGGTATCTCCAACTATATTAAAGGAAACTGTAAACGAGAATATCCCAGAAAAAGACTGGCATATTGAGAAATCGGAATTTGATGCAGCTATAAACCAACCAACCCATAAAAATGAATTCATCATTACATTAAACAAAATAAATGGTAACCTTATCAAAGATAATCAACTATGAAAAGAGTATTATTTATCGAAGATGACGGCCTAATATATGAAACGTTAAGAGATGAGCTAGGTAGTGAATACGATACAGTTCGTGTATGTAGTTTTGCAGCTGCAAAAGGACGATGGGAGAGGGAAGGTGATACATTTGATTGTATTGTATTGGATTTAATGATAAACCCATTAGGTCTTGAACTTGAAGAAACAGACAAATATACACCACTATTTGGGATGGCTGTATTGCAGTATTTTACAGAAGGAAGAAGTGAAAAAGATATTATACAAATTAAGAAAAAGACCATTATCTATTCTGGTTATACTGGAGTATTACGCGATAGAGGTCTTGATATAAGCAATATTGAATGTATTATTCCCAAAGATGGAGACAGCATTGAAGAGGTCGTTAAAAAGATAAGAACAATATGTACTAGAAATTAGAAGAACTATTTATGATTCCTTTTAAAAAACATCCAATAATTTCTACTTTAATTTGTATAGCCATATTTTTCGTGGTCCTTTTATTTATATGTTCGTATTGCAATCACTGTTCAACCAGTAGGTATTACCGCGAGAATATAAATGAGATTTCTTTGTATTTAAAAGAAACAAAAAAGAACATAGAAGTATGTGCGCATTGTAAACATATGCCTAATATTATTAGAAGAAATGTCTATAACGAATTAAATTCATTGCTAACAGAACTCGATAAAGCAAGGAATGAACTTGTAAAACAATGTCATAAAACATTTGATGCTAATACTGTAACTTTTTTAATAACATTTGTTTCAGCTTTATTATTTACTGTTTTTATATCCTTATTTGTTAGGAACATGGAGCAGTATAGTGAAATGAATAAGTTTAAAATAAGGCTAGACCACATAAATGAAAGAACTAATAGTCAAATAGAAAAGGCCGATAAACAAATAAGAACTGCTGATAATAAAATAAATGAACTTGAGAATAGAATTACTAAAGCAAATGAAGAGTGGAATGACAAACTACAGTCTCAGGAATATATGCTGAAACTAGAGACTGAGAGAAATAAACTTATAGAGATTCTTAATCTTATTTCAGTTCTCGGCTCCCATTTGGCTTTGAGTGGTTATACCATTAAGCAAGAATATACGACATTGGTGTATATGATACAGCGCAAAACACGTTCATTATTAAATGAAAAATTCAATGAGGTAAAGTCGATTTCCGAGAAAGAAAAAACTGAATTTACTAGAATAATAACAGATTGTATTACCTATTTAAATATTGACAATTTAAAAGAACTGAACAAAGTTGGACTAGTTCCTTTTGAACAACTTTATGGGGACTTGAACGATATACGGCGCTTAATTAAAAATATTCCTCAACATGTATGAATAATGTAAACTCATATAGGACCAAATGAACCCAATAGAACATGAGCTTGGATTTATAAGACACTGTCGGACTAATTTCTCTTTAGCAAAAGAAACTGTATTCTTACTTTTACTTACAAAGTAAATTGGAAATAATCAAGTTTTATCAGTCGATGTACGACTATGAATTGATTGTACATTCAATGGCAATTACAGGGACAGATTTATTATACTAAACTATACAGTGTATATACGTGGAGATTAGGTAGAACAGTTCCTTTAACATAATTAACCTATAAGAATTATTTAACTTATGAACAAAAAGAATTTCACGAGTATTGGGTTGACTGTAATCAACTTTGTTGCAATTATTATGATTGACTGCTATAACGAGAGAAAATAATTTAATAACATTGCAAGCTTTGAAAGAGAAACAGTAAGTTGATTTTCTTGTTCCTTTGAATCAGTGATTGGTTGTTCAACAACATTTTTAAAAACCAGATTTGGTTTTGGTCTTTTTTATCTCTTAGCATTTATTAAACTTTTAAACAACAATTACAAATATGAAACATCTTTATCTACTTCTATTCTTTACCTTAATTCCGTTTGGTTGTCTATTTGCACAATTTCGGGTAGCAACAGATGGCAGTGCAACAGTATCAACATCTGAAGGTGAGGTTGCATTATCTGGAACTCACAACATCATTGGTATAAAAGGAATACGTACAAGCTACAACACTAATTCTGAATGGGGTTATGGTATATATGGAACTAGCTACAACTTCTATACTCATCACAGTGTTGGCGTTGCCGGTATTGCGACAACAGAAGGGGGACAAAGGTATAACAACTGCAAAGCATATGGCGTTTGGGGTGAAGCAAAATTGGCTGAGACAGGATACAATTATGGTGTCTTTGGGCGATTAAGTGATGAATATTTTGGTGCGGCAATATATGGAACAACTGATATAAATGATGTTGGCGAACAAGTTGGTGGCAGATATGCAGGATATTTCAATGGAAATGTATATGTGTCAGACCATTTACACGCTTCTTTTTTAACTTCAAGTAGTCTATATAGCAACAATTGGCTTGTTGAGGCTAATGACGCAGAGACATCCATAGATGCCATTTCTGCAGACAAGATTAGTTCACTATCTGATAAAATAGCTCAGCTTTCTGCTATATCATTTAAGGGTAAAGAGGGAGACAAACAACCATTAAAGAATAATTCAACTACATATTATTCCGGAATATTAGAAAATAATGAGGAAAGAACACACTATACCCTTTCCACGACACAGATGGAAGCCGTTTTTCCCGAATTGGTATATTCAGGAAATGAAAAAGATAGATATATAAATTATGCAGAACTGATACCGATACTTGTACAAAGTATCGCTGAACTTAAAGCAGAAATTGCAGTATTGAAAGGTTATGTTGCTGGAAATACAATCAGCAAAACACACTCTAACTTGACTAGAATTAATTCGTTCAATGATGCAGACACTGTATATTTATCACAGAATACTCCAAATCCGTGGAGTGCAAATACGAATATTGTTATAAATATTCCAGAAGATATAGTCAATGCAGAACTTTGTTTTTATAATCTGGGCGGAACACTAATCTATTCTCAGAAAATCTCTCATCGTGGTGTATCTAGTTTGACACTTACAGAATCGGAATTTGAACCGGGAATATACGTCTATGCTCTAATAGCCAATGGTAATATTGTTGACACCAAAAGAATGATTGTAGAAAAATAGGGCGGTCTCCTAAAGATCTTAAAATTAAATTTTATATCTAACAATGGTTTGTCATGAAAAAATATCTATATATAATAGTTTGGCTAACAGTTCTACTACCTACAAAACTTTTAGCCGACAATGAGATCAACGTGTTTGCTCCACAATATAAACAATATCGTAACATATCTTATAATATTATTCTGCAAGGCTGTGACACCATAGATATTGACAACGGGGATGTTGCCATAAAAGGAATTTCTATAACGGCAGATATTGTACAAAAAACTGAACGTAGTTTTGTTAGAGTCATTTTAGAAGATATAACAGGCAGAGAATATCTTGTCGGTGAATGTTCACGCATCATTAACGATAACGACACAGTTTGTTGGAGTAATTATAGCGAAGAGACCTGCAATCTAGATCACGTTTTTCCACAGTTTCTAAAAATAATCGCCGTTGAAGCAAATATCATCCTGCACAATATAAATATATTTGAATCCTCGGAATCCTTACCCAACAAAACTCAAGCATTGAATAAAGATTCATTGAAGATACTACAAGCAAAGAAAAAAGTTGAAGCAATAAACAACTATAACATTAAGCATAATATATTATGGAGAGCCGATGTTACCAGTATTGCCTTGAAACCATATGCTGAAAGAAAACAGATTCTAGGCATAACAAATGATAGCTGCAACACCGCAGGTTTTGAATATTACAAATCTGGCATCTTTGTTATACCAGCCAGTACCAGTAATAAAACAAATGAGACATCAGGCTCGATAGACACAAATACTTATGTAAAAAGTCTTGATTGGCGTAACAGGCATGGTAGGAATTGGATTACATCGCCCAAAAAACAAATAGGACTCACATGTTGGGCTTTTGGGGCTGCTAGTGCTGTAGAAAGTTATATTAATTTATATTTTAATAGAAGTCTGAATTATGATTTATCAGAACAGGACTTGATGATAAATGGAGATCCATCTTTTAATGTTAATTCAAAAGGTGGTTCTGTTTATCGCGCTTTGGATTATATAAAAAAAAATGGAGTTGTACTTGAAGAGTGTTATCCTTTTACATACCTCGATGACTCTATCGCAAAATGCCAAAATCCAATGGAATTTGTTAAAATAGATAGTTGTCATCTTCAAATATACGCCAGTGACACCTATACAAAGCAAGAATTAATTAGATCTCCAATATGTGTTGACCTTTTTTGGCATAACGGTGCGGGACATAGCGTTTTATTTGTTGGATATAATGAAATTGCAGTCGGAGATAGCATAATGCTTAATTCCTATTTAGATATTAACCCTGTATGGACTGTTATTGATGAGAATAGTGATTATGCTGGTAAAACTATGTGGATTATAAAAAACTCCTATACAGAGGATTGGGGTATAGATGGATATGCTTATATCATTACAAGTAATTTAAAACACAAGGACGTATATAGATTAATTGGTGATATTACAAGCCTTAGATATGATAAAGAAGATATATTATGTACAGATAACGATGGTGATGGATATTATTTTTGGGGTATAGGAGAAAAACCGGCCCATTGCCCTTATTGGGCTTTGGAAGAGGCTGATGGAGATGACAATGATTATACAAAAGGTCCGATGAATGAATATGGGCATTGCCAAGAAAATCTACCAAAGAATGATACCATATATATAACAACAGACACCATTTGGGATGAACGGATGTATTTGTATAAAAATATTGTAATTCGTGAGAATGCAACACTTACAATATCTGATATTATAACTTTCTATAAAGGGGTTACTATGACAATTGCAGATGGCGGGCAATTGATTGCAGATGATTGCAACATTGAGAATGTTATTTTAATAACTGAACCGGGCTCAAAAATTGTATTAAAAAATAATGGAATGATAAAACATAATAAAGAATTTTGTTTTACTTTATCAAGTGGTTCTGAATTAGAAATAATTAGCGGAGCAATTGAATAGTTATGTAAAACGCTTAAATGATAATATCATGAAAAAAATATCTCTGTTGTTCGTTTTTTTTGCATTCTGCAACAATGCTATGTCTCAAATCCGTCCTCTTTTCGAAGAAGGCAAGTCATGGGTAGTAGATTATTATACATGGTATGAAAGAGTAGAAGCCACATACACGTATATAGTAAAAGGCGACTCTATTGTAGATAGTATCAACTATAAGAAAGTATATTTTACATCGAAAGAGAATCTTGAGAACCTGTCTCTGTATTATCTTGCCCGTGACGAAAATGGTGTAGCCTACTTCCGTAAAGACGGCAAGGAGCATATTCTTTTTGATTTCAATCGTAATATTGGTGATGAGTTTAATGTTGAAACAGAATTAAGATTTCCGGAATACAACTTCAAAGGTATTGTACGCGAGATTTCAAATACAGAAAGTAATGACGGAGTAGTGCGAAGAACCTTTAACGTTGATCTTAATGTTTACTTTAATTCTGATGGAGAAGATGAATATGAATGTGGAATCCCCTATACCTTTATAGAGGGTATAGGAGAGGCTTCTTACGGCATTGAAATAGATTACTGCATTGGTTGCACTGGTAATTATATTAATAAGTTGCGTTGTGTACACAATGCCGATGGTGTTCACATATATGGCAATGCAGAGGGGTGCATAAATACTGGAATTGAAATTGTTGATGACGACAAGGATAGCCCACACACGATATACAGTATTGAGGGGCAAGTACTTGACATCTATCCGAATAATAAAGTATATATACAGAATGGCAAGAAATTCCTGAAAAGAAAGTGAATACAATGCAACAAAAGCTGTACGTAACTAAGCCTGTACAATCTTAGAACAGAACGATAATTGCCCGTCATTTATGAATTCACATCAATGGCGGGTTTCTTTTCAAAGGAGTATTCTATAAGTTAAAAAATATTGCTCGCTCGAAAAAAACAGGCAATAAGTGCAACATTTACGGCAAAAGTGCGTACCTTTGCAACAGATAAAGCCCCGCAAGAGGCTGTGTGTGGAAAGATTTGACTGCTTGC
>JAFWZH010000336.1 GCA_017522515.1 Clostridia bacterium | reverse complement strand
AGTTCAATATACCGATTACCGATTGTTTGATAGCGTGGATCATGCGTGACCATAATCACGGTTTTCCCATTTTGATTCAGATCTTTTAGAATAGAAATAATATTATCTGCATTGGTACGGTCAAGCGAACCGGTTGGCTCATCAGCAAGAATCACATCACATCGTTTACAAATCAATCGAGCAAGCGCTACACGTTGCTGTTCGCCACCGGATAATGTATATACCTTATGGTTCTCTTTGTCAGGTAGCCCCACCAGTTCCAACGCTTTCTCTATGGTAACATTGGAGCGAAAACGTGGTTTGATCATGCTCAGATTCTCTCTTACAGTCTTATGTTCGACAAGTGCAAAATTCTGAAAGAGAAAACCGAGTCGTTCTCCATATAGCCAAAGTTGATTCTTCGAGAGAGATATATCCTTGTCGTCCAGAAAAATGTGTCCGGTTGTAACAGGTTCAAGTCCGCCAATCATATTTAATAAAGTGGTTTTTCCACAGCCGCTTGCGCCCTTGAGAATCAAAAAATCGCCATCATCAACCTTCATACTCAAATCGGAAAACAAAATATGTGACCCGAATGATTTTGAAATGTGCTCAACTGAAATCATACGCTACCTCCCTTCAGAACTTTTTGTAAATTCTCTGCTTCATAACGAATGGAGCAAGCCCGAATAACGTAATAATCTAACAAACCAATCAGAGGCGCAGAAAGCAACACTGTCAACGGAGTCGAAAAGTCTGTTCGTAATATTACAACTGCACAACATAGTGAGCTGATGAAAATTGTAATTACTGAGGTTAAAAGGATTGGCTTCATTCGTTCAGTGCGGGTATATCCAGTTATCTTTTTGATAGCAAGCTCTATCGCATTTTTTTTATAAGTAAACCTTACGAGCAGGATACTTATCGCAATATTTAGCCAAAAGAGCATTACAATCAGCAACACGCTCAGATACAGTGTGCGTTTCAGCGTTTTCCAGCAAAAGAGAAAATATTCGTAACAATTAGTTACAATTACCTTGCAATCATACGCTTGTGCGAATTGAACAAGTGCTTCTTTTGGAGCATCAACCATGAAATTGTAAGTACGGAAATTGTAGCTGTTATAATCATTTTCACTGGATTGTGTGAGTTCGTCCCACATTGTCAGAACGATAACAGGATCTTCTTTCCATGCACTATAGTTCAAATGGTTGCGTTCTATTTCTATTACCTTTGAGCCTGTTGGATAGACGATGGATTGTACAGAAAGCGCTTCAGCATCGCACCCATAACAACCGCCGGCAAATAACAGGAGCGATTCTTGATCTTCCTCCGTCAAGGGGGTTCCCTTCGGGTAAAGCAGACATACATCCGTTGTCAGTTCGGCATCGTTAAGCGACGGAATCCATTTTCGCAGATAAGGCAGCATCGAATGACTCATCAGAATGGCATAATTTCCGTCTGGGTCTGCATCACCGATATAAGAATAGCAGGGATCAGAAAGAATAGTCTTCTCATAATAGGTATGGAGAAAATCGGTTTCAACCTGCTCTTCGTTTTCGAATTCACCGGGAAACAAAAATTCAACATAATGGCAGGTTTTATTATCTTCAAAAAACGAACGTTGACTGTAAAAAGAGAGGCATTCGGTTATGGTTGAAAATGCAAACGTTAATGTCAGAAAAGAAAAACAACAGGCAATTACCTTGATGATATACGTTCCTGTTGTAAGGATTTTTTGTCCTGCGGCATGCTGAAATGCCATACGTACCCGAAAACTGAACAAATAGGCATTAACGAGCGAAACGCTGACGACTGTGCCAATGAACATCCAATGACGTTGAGTGGATAAAAAAGACACTGTGGTAAAATGAGAAAGAATCCATGAATATATCAGATAACTTCCGATCAACACAGCTAAATCTTTCAAGGTACGTTCTAGATAAAGCATGATTCTACGTTCACCCATAGAAACGCGTACCATCAACTCACGCTGTGCAGTGACGAGCGCATAAAATGCAACAAAGCACAATAAGAGGAGAAGGATAATCCAAAGGGCAAGCTGAATGGATTTCATTTCACCCAATATGCTATAATCTTCTACTTTCGGGAAAGACCCTGCATAGGTATCTACAAGTTCCTCCTTCATCCGTACCATATCTTCAAATTCACCGATCAGATAATACTTCGGTGCGCGTCCTGCAATCAATTCGTCCGGAACATCAAATAAGGAGAAATATTGAATTGTTGTTGAGCCTGAAAAAAGACTTTTACAGCATCCTTCCTGAAGAAAGTACGCTGTCTCCAGGTGTTGTCGCACTATATCATCGCCATAAACTGTGATATTATTTGTAAACAGATCTTCCACTGTTTGCGTCATCACAAACACAGAAACATAATTCTGTTCTGCTGCTGCCGAAATATCCGCAAGCATCTCGTCTCGTGATCCGTCCGGCGGAATATAAAAGGATACTTCATAAAAATCGGAAAAACAACCTGCATATGATTGATATAACTCACTGGGGATCGTTAGACCGATTAGTATCAGCAATGAGAAAACAATATGTTTTATTCGTTCCATACTTTTATCCTTCAATAAGGGGTAAATTCGGCCACATTTCCTTTGCTTTACGATATATTTCGGCAATCTGATCCGCATTTTCCGCTAGCAGTTTTTCTTCCTCATCTGTTAAATACTCTGTTGATTGCATTTTCGAATCTAGTATAAATTCATTACTGATCATGCCTTGATCATTTTCCGATTTTGTACCGATGCAGACACCATACTCATATTCACCGTTTAACTTTGGCCAAATAATCATATCATAAGTATTCTCATTTAAAACTGTTCCATCATTTGAAATACGCAATACCTGTGTGATGGAAAGATTCCCTGTGAAACTAAGATAGGTTGGTAGGGAGACACTGAAAACATAATCGTCTTCGTCACGAAAATACCAGCATTCTCGCTGTTCATCATACCCGATCGCCTCTTTGTAGGGGGCATATTTTATATGTGTAAAGCCAAACCAGACCAGATTCCACAAAAGAAACGCTGCCAACAAGCCAATCAGAATTTTCCATATCAGTTTCATTTTTTTCATAAAATCACCCATTCAATAAAAAGAATCCGTTCAGTAATACATCCCGGATTCTTATTGTCTATATAGGTTTATTAAACCTCGAGATAACCATAATAAGTTACAGTCGATCCTGTATGCTTGACATCAGCTTTATCGGAATTAAAACCACCTTTTGTGGTTTTTGTACTTTCGGTAGAGCCATTACTGTTCTTAACTTTACCATAGTGACGCCAACCGGTCGGAGCCCAGCAATTTTTTACATAATCCTCATTTGTACACCAAGTGTCATAGCCAATTGTCATTGTGAGCTCTCCGACATTCTCTAGTTCTGGAAAATCTAAAGTAATGGTCTTAGACCACTTTTTTTTGAAGGAATCCTTTCCCTGTTCTTTGGCTGTAGTAGAAGCGTTAGTCCAAGTTGCTGCGCTTGCGGAAAAAGTGCTCATAGTAGCACATGTCAATACTAATGCGCTAAACAATACAGTCATTCTTCTCGTTTAATTTTTCATCGTGTACTCCTTAAGTTAAAAATAAAATTGAAGTGTTGCAGATTAAAATTGCAGTGAAGTTAAATGTTTTCGAAAACAATGTAATTATATCACATAAACACTAAAAAGTCAATAGTGATTTTACATAAAAACAAGATGTATTTTCAAGCATAGCTTAGTGGAAATGAAATAAGCCGAATCAATCAAGATTCTTCATCTAAATCAATCCGGCAGATCCCTCATCTTTTCAAATCTCTTGACGTAGAGGGGGATGACCTTCTCCACCACAATCTCTCTTGGTTCATATCTATGAGCCTTAAATTGCTTCTTTGAAACTTCCATAGATTTAAGAAGCTTCTTGTTTTTTCTAAAAGACTCCCATAATAGCTTTTTATCTCTGTCATTTAACTCTATTTTATACAAGAAGTTCGGCAATGAAATAATCATATCTTTATGTTCTTCACACAACTCAGTTTCTGCTTTTCTTGTATTGCTTTCAATGAAATTATCAAGGATAATATAAAGATACGTTATTATAACGGTGGTATTAACAGATACCAGCAGCTGCACTACAGCAAGGCAGTCAATGAAGAATATGTCCTCGATACGGTTTACAAGTCCACGGACAAAAATGAAATCATAGCAGAAACGTATGAATATGATTACAATCCTGACACAGCATTTCAATTTATGCCTGTTACAGTTTCGCCATACAGCATTGTATGGGATAATTCAAGGTGCTATATGATATGCCGCCCTGACGGAAACGAATTCTCTCTCCGCTGTGTCAGAGTTGACAGAATGTTTGAAACAGAAGTAATTGAAGAAATCAAAAGGGAACTACCGCCAGTTACTTCAAAGTTTTACAGCAAATCATCCTCCAGTCACTTCAATACACAGAAGTTTATGCGTTCCACATTCAGTATGTTTCCTACGCGAGAAGCTGATATTACAGAGGCTGTATTCCATGTGAATTATTGATATGTGAAAATTATGACAGAACGTTTTGGATTTGATATAACATAAAAAAGCCTTGATGAAAACGATGAATATTTTGAATACAGAATACGCGTTCAGCCCTCAAAAGCATTTTTCGGCTGGCTTTTCTCATTCGATACGCAAGATATAAAATTAACCGCTCCGCAATGCCTTGTGGATAAGTATAAAGAGTTTTTGAGGGATAGGTTAAGAGAGTATGAAGATTAATATAAAACCCACCAGTCAATATTTAATAATCCATCGACTGGTGGGTATCCATTATAAACTATACCCTTACCGCCCCAAAACATTTAAGGGTACGGTAAGGGTATAAGTCTTTTATAATTTCATAAAGGCAAAAAGATAACCTCGATTTTTGGCTATAAATCGAGGTTTGTTTGGCAAAGAACAGTAATTTTGATACAATGCACCCTTTCGTGATAAAAAGGGTGCATTTTTACATTACTTGAAAAGCTATCGCTTTCTATTATGCACATTTATAATATACATGAAAGACAGGGCGGTAATGACTTTTCCACAAACAACACTATGTAAATGATTGGTAGCAATCGTTTGTAAGTTCAATCCTTTGAAAGTGCAGGGCTTCCGTTTGTGGGGTGTGACGAAACGACGAAACTGTGAAAAGTGAGATTGTGACGAAACAGGGGGAGTTGTTCGCATTTTCAAATGAATAATTTTTTAAAGTCCGCAAAAAGATTTTTGACCAGAAAATATAAAATGATTTTAATACTATTATGGGAAATATTCAAGATGTAGAATTTGGTAATTTTTTTATTAATTCCTCAGCCTCATAAGATTCTGGAACATTCATCAGCCTAAATAAACCCATCGCTATTTTTAATGACTCTAGTGCCCTCGCCCCCTCTGACAATCCTATAAGAGCCTCAGCTTCAACTTCGTAAGAGCGTGCAAGTTGATAATCATCACCTACTTGTTTTGCTAATTCTCTAGCTAATAATGCTTGCCCGATTGCACTCTTATAGTCTTTCTTCTGAATAAAATAATATCCCATATTATTGGTAGCAACACTTTCACCATGTAGGTCGCCATAAGACCGTGATATTTCGAGAGATCTGTTAAAAAAAAGCAGAGCATTTCTACTATCTTTTAGCATCAGATATGTGAATCCTAAATTATTAGCTGTGCTACTCAGCCCGATTTTATCACCATTATTTTCTCTTAAACTTAAAGCTTCCAAAAAGATAGCTTTAGCATTTTGATATCGCTTCATTCTCCAGTTAACAGCCCCAATTGCGTTTAATACAAACCCTTCCCCGTACTTATTTTTCGTTTTTTTGTATTTTTCTATCGCTTGTGATAATACTGTGAGTGCGTTAGTATAATCTCCCAAACGTTCAAGTGTAAATCCTTTATTGGACAGAACATAGGCCTGTGCTTCTGTTTCATGTAATTTATCCCATATCTTTTCAGCGTTATCAAAATAATATATCGCAGTAGCAAAATTGCCTGCCTGTTCATGAGCTAATGCAAGATAGGTATTGCATAATCCATTTAACGGAGAAGATTCTGAATTGTTAATTGCATCATTGCCATATTTGATTACGGTATCACTTGGCATTCGACGTCGAATATGAGGCCCTAAAACATATAGAAAACTAATGTAATCGTTCCATTTCTTTTCCTTGTTAAGATATTCTAAACAAGACAAAAAATTGCTTAATTCTAGGTTTAACCACTCAATAGCATCTTTGTAATTTAATGTAGGAGTGGGACAATCTTCATCTGTATTGATAAAACAATACTCATTAGGGTAAATTATTTTATTAGTATGATTTATTTTCATCAACCAAGAAGAAATTAACAATGAAACAACCTCTTGTTCATTTACATGTTCCTCTTGAATAAACTTTATTCTTGCAAAATCTCTCATTAAATCATGTAGACGATAACGATCATCGCCAATCTCATCAACTAAGTGTTGCTCGAATAGTAAATCTAATGCTGTTCCTACATATTGCTCATCTTCTTTAAGCATAATAGCACAGATTTCAGGAGTGACTTCAATACATGGACATATACCCATTATTCTCAAAACATTCTTTGATAAGTTATCAAGTAATACATAAGACAAGTTAAAACTCTCGAAAACAGGATTTTCTCCTGGAACAAGTAAATTAAGATTATCCTCAGAATTTATGAAACGTTCAACAAACTTTAGATGCTTCCTATTCTTCATTCTGCTTGCAATTACTTGCAGCGCTAGTGGAAGATAGCCACATTTTTTAGCTATGGCTTTAAAAAGGGGATAAAATTCATCACCACTTTTCTCAGATGTTTGATAAAGAAGTTGAATGGCTGAGGTCTCATCCAGTATATCAACTATTATTCTATGAGTTTCTGATAAATTAGGAATATAACTCCGACTAGTTATAAGTACGAGCGATGAGCCTTTTAACGGTAAAAGATTTTTTATTTGGCTAATAGAATTGATATTATCGAAGATAACAATGATTCTTTTCTCCATCAAAATATTCTGCCAAAGAATGTTTTTTTCAGAGAAAGTACCAGGGATAATATTAGACGAAATTTTTAACGATAATAATAGTAAATCTAAAATTTCTGATTCTTGTAAAGGATCATGACCAGCAGTATATCCAAAACAATCAATATATAACTGAGAATCTGGAAATTGATCTATAAATTCATAAGCGATATTTAATGCCAATGCTGTTTTCCCAACTGCTGGCATACCATTGATTGATGATATTAAAACAGATGGAATGCCAGAAATAATAGCCCTATTTATATTTTGCTGAATGCTTTTGATTTGATCATCTCGCCCAAATAAATTCATTTTTGATCTGGGCAAAGTATTAATAATCGTTGTTACTTTTTTTTTAGGTTTGATATAAATAAGTCTATCGCTGAAAACTCATTCGCTGGAAACCAGATTACTCGTACGCCTAAATCTGCTAATCGGCGCTCTGTTCTAATGTTTTCGTCCTCATTATCGCTTAATTGTAAAAAAGCATAATGCTTCACATGGTCATTGAATTGCGAAATAATAGCATTAAGTACATGTAAGGGACGATCATTTTTTAAACTACTTCCTATAAACAATAATGTTCGAGCTGCCATAATCCTTCCCAAATTACTTGGAAATGGTAAAGATAAATCTACATGATTTTCGCTATCAATTCCATATGCTGCATCATATTGTTCTTTTGTTAGAATATATTTGCTGAATTCTTCAACACTACCGTGTAATTTAATTAAATAGTTTTCGTTGGAGTTTATAGAATCATTAAGTTGATCCTCGCAATCAGGGGTGATAATTTTAAGAGTTCTTCCGCTAATTTCAAAGCTTTTTTCAATTGTTCTATCAAGATTGGTGGTGATAATTAGATTAGAGCTTATGTTAGGAAGTGCTTTTATTAGTGGAGTAAACTTAGAGACATCAATATGTCTATCATCAAAAATATTTTTTATTGTGTCAATAAAAACCGTTTCATTTAAGTTAAATAGATAACTTGCTGCTTCTTCGTATTTTCCATTATCTACAAGTTCATTTACAACTTTTTTTTCATTATTCAACAGTGTAAATTTACTCCTGAGCATTTCGCCCCAAAGTGGAAAAAAAGCACTTGTTATACCAGCACCAAGAAAAGGGACAATTTCTTTACAGAGTTGCAGTTCACTAAAATAGTATTCGTTCCTCTTTATTTTTAATAAATCAGAAAAAGTACTCATCGTTTTCACCTCGGTATGATGTACAATTATTCTTCTAGCGGAGCTTTTGCTACACCATCCAATACAACGGAATTAGGCATATCTAAAAGGGCTTGCGTTAGTATAGACAACTTGCATTTCACAAAGCCACCCCCAATAATAATTCTTTCATTTTTCATTACGAGTGGGTCAATATATAAGGGCCAATCAATTGGTAACCCTATAGGCGTTATGCTTCCGTATTCCATTTGAACAGTATCTAAAACCATTTGTAATGGGGCGACAGAGACTTGACGCATATTCATAGCTTTCCTGATTACGCTGGACATATTATATTTATATCCCACGGGAACTAAACAGACTGCATATGAACTTTGTTTGTTTCGTTTTCCTTCAACAACTAAACAATTTGCCCCGATTTTGATATCGATATCATAATGTTCACACAATTCCTTTCCACCTGCAAAAATAGGATCAATTTCTGCAACCAAAAAAGATTCCTTTTTGACCTTGCCAGACCAATTTTTAACTGTTTGGAAAATTACCTCTGGCACCATTTCTTCATGCTCAATTACGGGTTCAAAACAAAGTTTACCAATATACATAATAATCCTCTTGCCGAGTGGCATCGGCACAAATCGAAACAAAAAAACAGCCACATAATTTGTTTTTTTCTATATGCTTATGAAAGAATCAAATGGATTTCCAATTGCTTTACAGCTACAAAAATTTCAAACTAAGGGTGTAGTATAGGATACAATTCTTCATTACGCGGCATTCGCTCAGCCAAATACCTAGTAACTGCGCAATCCCAATCTGTTTTTCCTCGGATATTTCCGGTTTCATTATATGATTGACCAAGGCATCCACCTGCACAATTATATATAATTGAGCAGTTTTTGCACTCTGTTTCGGATAAATAATCTGCATTTTTTTGCCGGATCTTGTGAATTTTTTCTTCGTCATAAAATATATGATCAGTTTCTTTATCATATTTTCCATATACTAAGTCTGGAATACTATAGGATGTATACTTTTCACAACCAAATTGTGCCATATCACAACTCGAAACATATCCATCAGTTGTTAAATGTGGATAAGGAACACATGATCTGCAAAAGAAACGAACTGGTTCATCAAAATTAACCATATTAAAATGGTTATAGAATATTCCTAAATTTTTCGCGTAGTTAAATGCTTCTAAAAACTTTTGAGCAAAATATATTGGATCAACATCTTCAGCTTGATAACGTTCTTTGTTAACCGAAGTGAAAGCTCTTTCTACAGATATATACTTTACAGAAAGACCATTCAAGAAATCTATAATTTCTTTTTGTCTATCAATCATATTAGGGGTTAGTGTAACTCTTACGCCTAGATCAACATTACTCGATTCGCTGAAATATTCAATATTATTTACCACAACACTTGCAGAATTATTTCCGTTATATGTTGGGCGATTTTGATTTTGAAATTCTGGTAACCCATCAAAGGAAATCCAGATAAAATTAATATTATCCTTTAGCCACTTAGCTTTGTCATGTGAGAAATAACCATTACTTTGCAATTCAAAATATGGCTTAAAGTTTGGTAATTCTCTAACAAAATCAACAGTTTGTTTGATTATACTCATCGCCATTGTTGGCTCACCTGCCGCGTAAAATCTAATACCACGACTAGGATAATCTCTGAAAAAATCTAGTATTCCACGCTTGACAAAATTAAAGTCAATGACTTTATCTTTATCATCTAGTTTAATATCACCCGCAGATAATGCACAATACTTGCAACGTAAATTACATTGAGCTGTAACATAAATTGATAATAATTGTTTCCTTGCATGTCCCATGTGAATCTTGTATGATATAGTAGCTTGTACCATAATAGTAGCGCTATATCACACTACTCCTTTCCTAAAATATGATATAATTATAGATGATT
>JAFWZH010000335.1 GCA_017522515.1 Clostridia bacterium | reverse complement strand
TAAAAGATATTTTTATCGTTAGAGATTAATCTGCAAAATTCTTCAAACTGTTTCCAACGCTCAGGATATATGTCAAATTCGAACGAATGACCCCATATGTAAAAAATCTTTGGTGCACTAGTTTTTAATTCAATAAATTCCTTGCCCATTTCAAAAAGCAAATCCCAGTTTTCATGATGATAAAGGGTGCCTTTAAATTGGTATAAATCACAAAAAGGCTCAAAGCTTTTTGTTACGCTGACCGTACGTGCATATTTTATGGGTGTGTTTGCTTTTACTATATCTGCCACATGTTTGTTGCAATTAACTCCGCCGCAAGGATACGCCATACCCAAAACCTCATAGCCTGCAAGTTCCGAAAGAGCAACACAGTCATTTTCTACCTGACGGATTATTTCGCTATCGTCAGAAATATTTGTAAGTCTTGGATGTGTCAGAGTGTGAGCTGCAATTTCGTGCCCCTGATAAATGTGTCTGACATCATTTTTACTGACCTTAGTGTGATTAATATTTTTACCATTCCTCACAAGACTGCCTTCCTTACCCAAAAGACCGGAATTAAGGTTAAAGGTTGCCTTTAAATTGTATTTATTAAAAATTTCTATAAGGCGGATATCCTGAACTACTCCATCATCATAGCTGAAAGTTATTGCCTTGTTTGCACCGTTTGGAAACATAATTCATCCCCTGCTTTATATTTCAAAATGTGTATATTTGAAGTTTTAATTTTATCTTTACCATTAATCTCAAAACTGCATTGAATTGCTAAGCTTAACAGAAAGCACAACACTTACTTGGTCAAATTCATTTGTCATGGTGATTTTGCCTCTGTCTTTTACACGGCACGGATAATTATATCGCCTACTTAAAGGTATTGTATAATCCAACTGTGGAAGAAAGCTTATAATATAATTATCAAATAAGTTTTCATCATCAAGGTGAACTGGCGGAGTTCCGAACATTCCCAAGGGATGAACTGTGTCGATGTGACCTGATAAAACGACAGGTTTTTCTTTTGAATCCGGATTCATTGTTATGCACAAAACATCTCCTGCATTATCCTGCCTTGAATATTCAATATCAAAGCCAAGCTTTTTTGCCATATCTGCAAAATATGTGCTTACTTTATCCACACCTTCTTTAAAGCTTGTGGGGCTTTCAATATTACCCACAGCTTCCCACACTTTTATGTAGTCATTATTCAAGCTGTCTATTTTTCAAAAATTATTTCCTTCACGATATGCACCTCGCATTTTAACAGACGACTTCTTTATTTGTATATTCCATTGTCGTTTGACAGCTTTCAAACAGCAGTATTTTACCATCCGGCATTATAAGCTTTTTCCGAGCACCGCTTGGTGCTTCTACTGTAATTTTAAACACACCATTTTCCTTTTTCCAGCTTACATATACATAACCAAATCTCGTTGGAACTGTTCCTTTGGCAAATGAAAGATTTGCCGTATATGGCATAATTACAATTTCATCCTCAAAAGACGTTTTTACTCCAAGAATATTTGACGAAAATTCATGAAGAGGTGCACTGCTCCAGCCGTGACACTCACTGCGGGAGGTTTTACCCGGATGCTCACACCAAGAGGTGCAGTGATTATTGAGCATAGTAACCCAACCATCCATATTTTTAAAAATCAAATCTGTTCTGCCGCATTTTTCCAATGCTCTGAACAGATAATAGTTCATTGAAAATGATGTCTTACTGATTTTTTCGTCATCAAGATGAGAAATTAAGCTAAGTGCCTCATCACCAGTGCTTATTTCAGATATAATTGCCCATATAATGGTGTGTACACTATAATTATTATCACCCAGGCTATCGGTGTAAAGCTTTTTGTCGCTGTTGAAGCAATATTTTTTTATGCTGTCGGCAAGCTTATTATACTTCACTTTGTATTCAGATGCAAGACCGTTTCTGCCTGATTTTTTGCAGATGTCTTCAGCACACAAAAGTGCATACGCAAAGTACATATTATATACGGTTATAACCCTGCCCTCTTCAACTACCGGTTCGCCATTATCCCATTCGGAGACCCAATCGGTAAAATCCCAGTAGCGGCTTTTGGTGATGAGTCCCTCAGGAGATGAAACCGATTCAAAATGAGTTACTATTTTATCAATAACAGGAATATACTGTTTTACAAAATCAATATCGGTTGAATAATCAAGATAATCCTTTAACATAAATATCCAGAAGAATGAATATCCGGGAATAATCTGAG
>JAFWZH010000334.1 GCA_017522515.1 Clostridia bacterium | reverse complement strand
TTTAAGATTGGAGTGTGAAATTATGAGTAAAGTTGTTATAAGAACAAAGTATTCTTCCAATGGCAAGTCTGTCGGCGGAAGATTCACAAATTATATCTCAAGGAGAGACAGAGTTGACAAAACAATTAACGCAAGAAGGTCGGAGGTCTTTCCTAAATATGCTGCGGAGAGACCGGGAGTTATTACGATGGGCGAACACGGTTTATTTGGTCAGGAGGACTATGTTAATCTGCGTAAAGCCTCAGAAGAAATATATAATCATAAAGGAATCGTCTGGCAACAAGTTATATCTCTCAGACAAACTGATGCAGAAAGACTTGGATATGATACGCCGGATGCATGGAGAAATCTTCTCAGGTCAAAGCAATTTGAGATCGCGTCCTACCACAGAATTCCTGCTGAAAATATGAAATGGTACGCAGCGTTTCATAAAGAGGAAGGACACTATCATGTGCATTTTATTCTCTTCAATAAAGAACCCGGCGGCGAATTTCTTTGTGCAAGAGATTACAACAGATACAAAGACTCATTAACAAAAACTATTTTCAAAGATGAAATGAAACAAATCTATGATGAAAGACAGTCTCTTCGAGATAAAATTATTGAGTCTGTGAAAGAAAAAATGAATGAGTTTTGTGCAGATATTGGTGAAGCTCCCGATGAGTTTGCCGAAGCGTTTGTTGACTTAAAATTCTCTCTTAATGGGTACACTGGCAGAAATAATTATCAATTCATTTCTCGTCAGCAAAAGGAAAAAGTTGATGCGGTTGTAAAAATCGTTTGCAAGGATGAAAACCTGCAGGATTTGTATCAACAATGGTGTCAGGTTCAGTTAGCTCTCTTGAAATATTATCGAGAGAATCCTAAAGAATGTTTTGATAGCTTGGAGAACAATCTTAATCTCCAAAGACGCTTGGAAAATGTTGTTCTAAGAGCGGCCATCTATGACAATAAAAAGAATGATTTTTATACAGATAAAGAACAAGGAAGTATGCCCTACGGCGGAATTGTTTTTGCTATCTGTAAAATGTTTGAACAGTCCATTGACCATGACATCAAGGAAGGATTTACAAAATCAATTGTAGATTCAAAAGAAAGAACAAAAGAATACAGAAAAGATTCTGCGATGGGAATCCATCATGGAATGTAGTTAGGAGGTGAAAATACAATGAAGAAGAACAAAAAAGTAAAGATGACTTTTAATATTGATCCCAAGGTCAGACGACAAATTAAAAATCTTGTTGAGGACCTTGGCTACAAAAGTGAGAGTGCATTTTGCTGTGAAGCTATCGAAGAATATCTCTCAAAACTTCAATATGATAGCATAGGTACATACATGAATAAGCTGTTGGTTCAGGCGGTGGACTGTACCATCGCAGGTCATACTGACAAAGTTTCTGATATGCTTTTCAAATTCGCTGTCAGCATTGAAAA
This sequence comes from Clostridia bacterium, assembly GCA_017522515.1. The sequence continues at coordinate 973 of JAFWZH010000334.1, read as the reverse complement.
GCAAACAATGATTATGAGTGGTGCCTATACGGAATATTATATGGAAGACATTGAAGAGATGGCAATTGAAAATGTTAAGAAAAGACATGGGAAATTGTAAAATCCTTCGTGGACTTCCTCTCTCTTATGTGGTATGCTTTGTCTCGCAGGGAGGTGAAATTACATGGCAAAGCATGCGAAATCATTAAGGCGATTGTTAATTCGGTTTTTGAATTAGCAATCGCCTTTTAATATTCATATAAGCTGAAACATTGACAACAATTTTTCAAAAGGGTATCCGAAAAAAATATTCGGTATATAATATTTGAAAAGGAGTTGTTGAATCATGAATGAAATTACTAAACGCACTATTGATGAGTACAAAAATTATTTAGTCGAGGAAGAAAAATGCTCTGTCACTATAGAAAAATATATCCGTGACATCACTGCATTTGTAAATTGGACAGAGGGTAACGAAATCACAAAAGCACTTGTTCTTGAATACAAAAGCATGCTCACACAACAGTATGCCCCGGCAAGTGTGAATTCGGTTCTCTCATCTCTCAATGGATACTTCAATTACATTGAAAGATACGACCTCAAGGTAAAGAACTTAAAAGTACAAAGACAAATCTTCTGTCAGAGTGAAAAGGAACTGACCAAGGCTGAGTATGAAAGACTTTTAAAAGCGGCAAAGAGCAAAAAGAACGAAAGGCTCTACCTCATTATGCAGACGATATGTGCCACAGGGATTCGTGTAAGTGAATTAAAATATGTGGATGTAAATTCTGTGATGACAGGACAGGCTCAGGTTAGGTTGAAAGGTAAAATACGAATGATAATTCTGCCGAGAGAATTGTGTACTCTCCTTAAAAAATATATAAAGGAAAAGCATATCACTTCGGGCAGTGTATTTGTAACAAGAAAAGGTCAGCCTGTGGATCGGCACTCGATATGGAAATCGATGAAACAATTGTGTGAAACCGCAGGGGTA
>JAFWZH010000333.1 GCA_017522515.1 Clostridia bacterium | reverse complement strand
CAGATTCCTGTTTCTCTTAAGATTGTATGTGATAACAAAATCGCAAGTCCAACCCTCAAAATCAGATCGAGAAAAGTCGCAACCATAAACTTTCCCATCATTCCGGCACCACGCAGTATTCCATCTGCAACAAACTTCATGGAAATTATAAAATAAAATGGTGACAGGATACGCAGAAAACTGATACCTGTTTGAAGTGCCAGCGCCGTTGGGTCATCAATAAAAGCATACAAAATCCATTTTCCCGCAAAAAAATAAAGCACAAACAGCGGTGCACTAAGCATCCAGACCATCTTAATGCCTGCCCGAAATCCACCACGTATTCGCGGCAGTTTTCCAGCTCCAATATTCTGTGCTGTATAATTTGAGATTCCGTTTCCCAAAGTCGTAAATGATGTGATCACAAGATTATTCAATTTCACCGCAGCTGAGTATCCTGCCATGACACCGGAACCAAATCCGTTAATCGTTCCTTGAATAATGATATTTCCCACAGAGATAAAGCTCTGCTGTAAGATACTTGGTACTGCAACTGTCATAATTCTCTTTAAAATATCAATTGAAAAAAATGGAACTTTATCTGTTTCTATTCCTGCCAATCTTTGAAATACAACAAAAACAGCTGCCATACAGCTTATTCCCTGACACAGGAAAGTTGCCCAGGCTACCCCTGATACTCCCATACGAAAAACAGTAACAAAAAGAATGTCCACTGCGATATTCGATGTAGAGGAAACCGCAAGAAAATAAAACGGCGTTTTTGAATCTCCTAAGGCAGAAAATATCCCTGTCGCAATATTATAAAAAAAGACAAACGGCAATCCCCAAATATAAATATCCAGATATAATTTGGAATCAATCATCAATTCTTCCGGTGTATTGATAACCCCAAGTAAGGAATCACAAAATACCAACCCGACAGCCATGAGAAGAATACAGATTACCGCACTTGTAATCATTGCTGTATAAACAGCCGTTTTCATCTCCCCATATCTTTTTGCACCAAAAAATTGGGATACGATCACAGAACATCCCATATTACAACCGAAGGCAAATGCTATAAATATAAGCGTAACCTCATAACTATTCCCTACTGCTGCCAGGGCATTTTCACCTATAAACTTTCCAGCTACAAAACTGTCGGCAATGTTGTAGAGCTGCTGGAAGACAATACTTCCAAACAAAGGCATACAAAACTTCCATAATACAGCTTCAGGCTTACCCACGGTTAAATCATTCATCATAATCTTCGCACTCCTTTCTCCAGATATATGACCACAAAAAGGCAAAAACATCTTTTATGCATTTTTACATAAAAGACGCCTTTGCCTTCCGGAGTAAGATAATACATCCATTAAAATGGGCTGTCAATCCCCTTCTTTTAAATTTTAATCTCTTGTAAAACCTAAAAGTTTGTGTTGTCTGCAAATAATTATTTGCCCTAATGTTACAGAATCAAATTTGCCAAGTATTTTAGTACCGCCGCTGTCACAAAAGCAATCACAGCAGCGATTATCCACAGTAATGGCT
>JAFWZH010000037.1 GCA_017522515.1 Clostridia bacterium | reverse complement strand
GAGCTTTTCCAGCACCAGGAGAAGTTCCATTTATTGAGGAATCATAAAATTTTCTGCGTACATGTGCAAGGCAAGCAACATGTATAATCTTATCATCAGGAAATAAAAGATTATGTTCTTTTAATGCAGTTTCATATCCTGGATATTCATCGGTTTGTAACCAACCCTTAAATCCATTAATGAAAGGTTTTATATATTTTGCATTTCGACTTTGATAATATCTGTAAATTACAGCTTTATTATCTTTGGGACCTCCTATTCCAAGCCAAATATACGATTTCTGACGTTTTTCATTTTCGCTTTGATTTTTATATTTCAAAACACGAACTGTCGTTTCATCCATATTCATGGTTGTTCCTGTTTTGATATGATTCATGATAAGTTTATCTAAAGGTTTAAGTCTTTTATAAATCTGCTCTTGCCAATTAGACATATCTGCTCTTGTAACTGTAATACAGCGTCTTTCAAAAGACTTTTCTTGTCTATAAAAAGGCATATGTTCGCAAAATTTGTTTGTCATTACATAAGCTAACAATTCATTTGTTGCAATTGATTTTGGAATAAAATATTTTACAGCTGGTTGTTGTCGGAAAACAGGTTTATCTTCATCACCACTTCCTTCACAATTTGGACATGCATATTTAGGATAAATATCTTCAATTGCATACATTTTTGCAGGTATAATTCGAAGCCTTTTTGTTGAATTTTCCCCAACTTTCTTTAACATGCATCCACAAGCACATATTTTTTCTTCTTCACTAATGTCATGATATACTTGTTTTGTAGGAGTTGAATCATCTATAGCTTTTCGCCCACATTTTCGCCGAATGTAAGCCCTAACCTTTTCTTCTGTGTAAGGTCCCTCTCCTACTACAGAGGCTTCAAGTTCTGTTTCAGATGGTATAAGTGTTTCGTCTTCAAAATCAAATAGGCTTGGGTGATTATCATATCTTTCAGAATGGGAACAGAATCTATATGCAAGATGTGTTGATAATTCTTCTTGTAATCGTAAATTTTCTATTCTTAATTTTTCTTTTTCTTGTTTTTCAGTTTCAAGTTCTATGTTTTTTTGATTTATTATTGCTATTTGAGTGTCTATTTTTAATTCTTTTTCTAATATAACATCTTCTTTTGACTTTAGTAGTTGCTGCTGTTCTTCAATTTGAAGTTTTGCAGCAGCAAGCATTCTTAGAGCTTCTTCTAATGTTATTTCCCCTGTATTTTCCACAATTTAAATGTTACTACATTTAAAAATATTTAAAAAGGGGTTTTAAAAGATTTTTTAATTTATTTCAGAAAAAAATAATTCTTCATGACCTTTAAAGAAATCAACTCCTTTCAGTAGCATTTCTATTTGATCAAGATTAAGTTGTTTTACTTCTTCTTGTGTATTAGGCCATGGCCATTGTCCTTTTTCAAGTTTTTTTTGAGCTACCCAGAAACCTGTTTTATCCCACCAAATCATTTTTAATATATTGCGTTTACGATTACAAAAAATGAAAACAGCTC
>JAFWZH010000332.1 GCA_017522515.1 Clostridia bacterium | reverse complement strand
GTAAACTTCCCTCGGCGATGGACTATCCGAAAACGTTCCGCCGTAGGCGTACGGCGAAACCGTTTTCTTGTGAATCAGGAAACCGAATATATCTTTCCTTCTTTAATCAGAAAAGAGAATTTAATTTGTTCGCCGTTTACAGGGAGCACTTCAGTAATTGTTTATAATTTTTGCTCTATATATTAACCGGCCCCTGTTAATCGCCTGATTTGTCTTATTGATATTCCTTTTTCTTTGAATATTTTTATGTATTTATCTCTTTCTTTTATATTTAATGCTTGAAAATCTGTTACAGTTTCGCATTTAGAATAGTGTTTCATTATTCTTTTCGCTTCTTTATCGGTAACTCGATTTATTGTTTTTTTTCAACATCCAAACAATCCGCATTTATTATTTCATTATTATATTCTTCAAATTTGTTTTTTGGTATGAACTCATAGACATAGTTTACATCAACTATATCTGCTTTGTTTTTGTATTCCTGAAAACTGCTATACTTATAACTGTCCCCTAATTGTTCCTTCTGCCGTGCAACCTTGAAATAAATGGCTTAAACACTGGGGTTTTGCGATTTACTTGCCAAAATAATCGCCGTTATTATATTACCTGTTGCAATGTTCAACTGCATTAATCAGGAATGTAGAGAACTTTCGCAAAAATATTGTAAAATTATAAAAACAATAGGAGGTAATATCAAATGGAAAGAATTATTGCTAATTCGATGATTGAAGATTTTGAAAACTATCTTTACTCGGACGAAAAGAGCGACAATACCATTGAGAAGTATATTCGTGATGTAAGGGCATTTGCTGTGTTCGCAGAAGCAAGAAAAATCAGCAAAGCGGTAGTTATGGAGTTTAAGGCTTCGCTTATTGAGAACTACGAGGTTACAAGTGCCAATTCGATGATTGCGGCGGTGAATGCTTTTCTGCGATTTATGGGATGGATAGACTGTTGTGTTAAGCAGTTCAAGATGCAGAAGAAGGCGTTTTGTTCTGAAGAAAAGGAACTAACAAAAGCAGAGTATATCCGGCTTGTAAATACTGCAAAGCAAAAGGGCAACAAGAGATTGAATCTGATACTACAGACAATTTGCGGAACGGGCATTCGTGTCAGCGAACTGCAATTTATTACTGTCGAGGCGGTGTGTAAGGGCGAAGCGGTTGTTTCTTGCAAAAATAAAACACGAAGGGTGTTTATCGTTCGGGAATTGCAGAAAAAACTATTAAATTATATCAAAACTAAGGGCATCTCTTCCGGTTGCATCTTTATCACGAAATCCGGCAAGCCTATGAGCCGTTGCAATATTTGGCGTGAGATGAAAGCTTTGTGCGTGCAGGCAGGGGTATCTCCTGATAAAGTGTTTCCCCACAATCTTCGTCATCTGTTTGCCCGTACATTTTATGGCATTGAGAAAGACATTGCTAAGCTTGCTGATATCCTTGGTCACAGCAACATTAATACTACCAGAATCTATATCATTACCACCGGAACAGAACATAAACGCAAGATGGAAAATATGCGACTGATAATATAACTTCGTTGAATGACAGCTTTGCCTTATTAAAAAACCGATACCCACGGTATCGGCAAATAACATAATCGACATTATGTTGTAT
>JAFWZH010000331.1 GCA_017522515.1 Clostridia bacterium | reverse complement strand
ATTGTCTACCAAAATGTCTACCACGTATTCGCTTGTTTCATTTATGTTTAAGATTTTTGGTTGACGCAACAGATTTTTTATCTTATGCGTTTGATATAACTTGCCGGTGTGATGGAATTGGCAGACGTGCTGGACTCAAAATCCAGTTCTGGCAACAGAGTGCGGGTTCGACCCCCGCCACCGGCACCAATTTAAGTAGGTTTTCCTAATGGAGAACCTACTTTTTATTTTGCTGACATTAGTTCAATTGTCAGCACTTGAGCTAAAAGCTTTAGCTATAGCTTCGGCTGATGAGATTTTCGAGTTGTAATCGAGATGGCTGTAGAAGTCAGCTGTAACATTGAAAGTTGAATGTCCAAGCCATTCTTGTATTGCCTTCATTGATACACCATTAGCAAGAAGCAGACTTGCACAGGAATGTCTAAGGTCGTGAAATCTTATGTGTCTGAGGTTAGCATTCTTAAGAACAATTGCAAAGTGCTGAGATACATAATCCGGAGTAATTATTTTTCCAAGATTATCTCTACACACAAAACCGTCGTATGTTCTGTCGAAATTACCTTTAAGAATATGAGAATAATGCTGCTCGTAAAAGTATCTTTCCTTTAATTTTTCTTCAATGTAAGGAATCATAGGTAATGTTCTTATACTCGATTTTGTTTTCAGCTGTTCCTCAACAATAATTTCTTCGTGACCGTTTCCTGTTCTGCTTATCATCTTCCTGCGAATAGTGATAGTTTTCTTATCAAAATCTACACAATCCCATTTCAATCCAAGCACTTCACTTCTACGAAGTCCATAATAAGCTGCAATATTAACTACAAGTTCAAGCCTGTCACCCTTGAAAGCTGTAAACATCTCGTCCAGTTCTTTTGCGTTGTAAAAACCTGCCTGAAATTTTTTAAGTTTAGGCAAATCTGTCTTTTCAGACGGATTTGACGGTATAATATCCATTTTCACAGCATATTTAAGTGCTTTATGAATGTTTGCGTGATAATGCTTAATTGTATTTGCTGTAAGACCACTGTTAAACTTATCATTATAAAACTGCTGAATATGTAGTGCTGTTAAATCTCTTATAAGAAGATTAGGATAGTTTTCATCAAAATAGTCGATTATTTTTTTAATAACTACGCTATAACTTTCATAAGAGTTTTGAGCAATGGTTGGCTTTATTGTTTCAAGCCAATAAATGAGAAACTGATTAAACTGATATTCGGAGCTGTTTGTACCTTTTGCAGTTTTTAATAATTCAAGATTAATTTCGCTTTTACTTAATTTTTCAGCAGGTTTCTTAAGCTTACCTGAGCAATAGTCCTTAAAGAATTGTACCACAATTTCATCAATTTTTTTATCTAAAATCTTTTCGTTACAATCCGTAGAAAGTCCCGTTCCAACCCATTTGCGTTGTCTTTTGTTATCATCATCTCTAAAATCGAAAACCACATAATATTTTTCTCTCTTTTTAGATTTGATGTACTTAAATGGCAAACTCGCTTTCATCTTAATACCCTCCTTATTGTGAAAGCTGGTAGCCACGATAAAGTTGACCCTTATATTATAGCGCGACGCAACGGATTTTTCAAGATGTTTCTACCAACTTAGTAAAAAAGTTCTATGAATACGATATTACTATTAAATCCAAAGCATTATTCTTGT
>JAFWZH010000330.1 GCA_017522515.1 Clostridia bacterium | reverse complement strand
TACACGCACAAGCTCTCGACAAGAACTTTATCGACTCTACCAACGACTCCATCATCAATATCGCTGTCGAGTATTACGAAGCACACACCGGTGATACCGAACGTCTTTTCTACGCTTACTACTACAAGGCTCGTATCCTCGAAAATGGTGGTAATTTGCATGGTGCCATCGACTTCCTAACAAAAGCCGATGTGCTTACTACTCAATTTGATAATGACTTTGCGAAGGGGTTGCTTTATGCTCGAATAGGAAAATTATATAAAGATTGTTTTGATTATGATAAAGCTTTACTTTCATATCGATTGGCTCACGATTATTATGAAGAAGGGAATATAATGCCTCATTTGTTTTATATAAAATTTAAATTAGGTGAACTTCTTTTATATAATAAACATTATGAAGATGCTTTGATATACTTGTTGCCGTACAAGGATTGGTGCTTCAAAAATGACCAATCAAGATACCGTGATTGTTTAATACTATTGGCTTTTCTTTATGAAAGTACCAACAACATTGTGGCTCTCAGTGAAATTGTAAATGACGATTGTTTTGATAATGTATCTGATATTAATATATCTCTTTCAAAGGCTTTCTTGGCTGCTTGCAATGGTGAGTATGTAAAGGCTTGGGATTGGTTAAATAAGGCTCAATCGGAATCTAATACTTCTGTCGATACGCTTAATCTTAATTTCTACAAATTTCGTATTCTCAAACTTGAAGGTGATTACAAATCGGCTCTTTCGTTGCACGAACATTTGTTTTATATGCAAGATTCTCTTACTCGCGTGCAACTGCAACAACCGCTTGTTTCTGTACAACGCGATTTTTATCAAAATCAGATGAAACTTAAAGAGTTGCAGATTAGACACAACCAATATTTATATATTAGTGCTTCGATAATCATACTTATTTCTATTATTGCAATATCATTATTAGTACGACAACACATATTGCGTCAAAGAGCAAAAATACATGACTATATAGCCCAAGCCAATAACCTTAACCAACGCTTAAATGATCGTGAAAATACAATAAGCGATATGAGCAAGCAAATTAATTTGCTATATCAAGAGCTATCTGATTCTATTACTCTTTTGTGCCAGTCCTACTACAATGCCGAGGTGTGTGATAATAGCAGAAAAAAGGATATTTATAAAAATATACAAGCCCATTTTGCTAAGTTACATTATAATAATGCCTACTATGAGAAATTCGAGAAAATAATTAATCAAAATCTTAATGATGTAATGTCTATTGCTCGCAGGGAACTTACTTCTCTTTCTGAAAGAGACTTTCAATTATTGTGCTATTTCTATGCAAGATTTGCTGCAAAGGATATAAGTCTGCTAACAGGTTATAGCGTAAACAACGTATATGTAAAGAAGAATAGAATTAAAAAATTGATAAGTCAATTACCACAAGAAAAGATCGATATTTTGATGCAAAATTTATAGAAAACTCACAATCTATTGATAATCTTATATTTACGTATAATCTTACACTCTATTGTCTAATCCACTCATTATCAGTCGGTTAAGAGTTGTAAGATTTTACAACCTTTTATACAATGTTATCTTGCTGATATTCAAGCAAATAGACAAAATAAAAATGCACTTGTAAGATTTATTTTTCTTAATTTTGCTTGGTATATAGGATTCTATGGTCTAACTTTGCATGGAGAAAAACCAATACAAATTTACCATGAAAAAGAATTTGATAAACTTTATTCTGACCATTACTCTTGTTGTAGCTGTAACTCTATCATGGGCAAACTCGCCTACTATCAACACCTACTCTTTTGATAAAATAGAGGTTGCGGATAACGACACAACAAACACTCCGCCTTCACTTCCCGGTGAAGATTTTGTTCCCATTATTATAAGGAAGATTCTTAAAGACTCGGATGATGGTCGTTCTCTTATTCCTATCTCTGCCTTATACAATAATGAGGTAATAGAGTTGGATTTCTATGGAAACTTAGGGACTCTCTACGTTGTAGTAAACAACAATACTACCGGTGAGCGATGGAGTGAATACATTGATACCATAGATGGTGTCGCATTAATGGATGTAACATCCTACAACCCATCGGGATATTATACAATCACTTTCTATTCCGACAAACATGGAAACTATGGAGGTGAATTTTATGTAGAATAATACATACAATATCGAATTACAACATATATAACCTACCC
>JAFWZH010000329.1 GCA_017522515.1 Clostridia bacterium | reverse complement strand
TCAGAATCTTAGTAATGGACAGTTCTTGGCAGCAGCTTCATCAGGTTCTAAAGCAGGTACTAACATATGTTCATTTTCATTTACAGGTTCAAACGGTCAAAAATGGAGAATCTATGATAGAAATGGTTATTATGTATTCATCCCTGTTTGTGCGTATGAATGTGTAATGGATATTTCAGGTGGTTCTACAGCTAACGGTGCAAATGTACAGTTATGGACATTTGATGACAATGCTGCAAAGAAATATGAAATAAACAAGGTTTCGCTTGTTAACGGTACGGAAAGCACAGTATTTTACAGTGCACCTGCTATTCCTGCAAATGTAGGTTTCTCCTTGGATTTGGATAATTACAATGTTCAATTTGCTCAAAACGGTAAAATTTACTCCGGAGAAAAGATTAAATGGTCATCGACAGAGATATCTATTGACAGTGAGGATAAAATAACAGCTTCTGATGCAGGCATATACAAAATTAATGCAGCATGCGGCTCATTAAAAAAGGTAATTTATCTTATCGTTAAGAATCCTACAGATTCTGAGTATGTTCTTTATTACAATGACTTTAATGATGCAACAGATTTAGACGAACTTACTATTGGTAAGGGATCTGCTTCATTATCCGATGGTGTTTTGACACTCCAACCGGTCACCAGTGTATTATTACCTTCTTTTGTTTCAGACTTTGGTGATTATACAATTAACACAAGCTTAACATTTAAGACGGTGAGCAATTCGTCACGCTGGTTATCTGTTATGCATAGAGTTCAAAACAACAATTATCCTTTCTACCAATTTGCGATTCGCCAAAATGCAACAGCTGAAAATGGTGTTGAATTTGCTGAAAAGAACAGCTCAGGCAGTTGGGAATATCAAGGTAAAACTTCTTATACAGAAACAATCAGTTCAAGCAAAATGTATCCTATGTCATTATCGATTTACGGAGACGATGCAATAGGTTACCTTGGCGGAAAGCAGATGTTTAACGTTAGTGATGCTTTCACTGACTACAAGAAAGGAAACGTAGGTTTCCAAACAGGTGACGGGGCGACTGCTGTAGCCGACTATATCAAAGTTACAATCGATTTTGACAAGGTTCATTCACACGTGGCACCTACTGTTGATGTAAGAGAGTTTACAACGAATATTTCTGTTCCTCCTTCAATGGTATTTGAAGTTGAAACATCAGAGGATTTTGCAAATATCCATAAAAATTCACCTACAACAGTTATATTGTCTATCGATAGTAATTTAAATGTCGTAGATAAAGATAATAATGTTATTTGTACAATTCCTGAGGCTTTATTTGAACTTTCAAGCGGTATTATTCCGGCCTTCAGACTTGATAAAACTGCAGAAGCTACAGAGTTGGCATATTTCCTTAAAGCAAACGGATTGTATGATGTGTTTGTTGTATCAACAAATGGTAAGCTTATTACACAAGTTCGTTCGATATACACAAAGGTACGCGGTATTTATGATTTGTCAGACGCTGCTATTACGGATCTTACAGTAGTACGTGAGCAAGCAAATACTTATGGCAGCAGAGTCGTTATACTTCCGGCTTCTTTAGCTACTGATATCAACACAACATTGCTTACAAATCTTGCTACTACAGTGTGGTATAAATCTAAAGACAACAATGCTGTTGAGTTCTATAAATTTATCACAGCAGGAGCTGCCGGTGTAGTTACAACTAACAGAGCAGATTTCGAAGCTTGTGTAGAGAACAAGACGCTGTTTAAAGGTATATCTTTGATTAGACCTGTTGCAATAGTCGGACACATGGGCTTTAGAAGTAAAGCACCTGAGAATACTGTATTAAGTGCCCAAAAGGCAGTTGAATACGGTGCGGCTATTGTTGAGATGGACCTTCAAATTACAACAGATGGTGTTGTAATGGCAATGCATGACAATACAATTGATGCCAGAACAAATGGTACCGGTGTTCTTGAGGATATGACATACGCTCAAGTCAGCAAGTATAAAGTAGATTATTTCTCAGGTTTCTCTGAAAATATCCCTACATTGGAGGATTACTTCAAAGCATTTAAGGGAACAGGTACGATAATGTACATGGAGATTAAAACTGATAAAGGCGCAATTGTTCCGGCTATAAAGGCTCTTATTGATAAATATGATATTCTTGATCAATGTTGCATTATTGCTTTCAGCCAAAATCAAATTAATAGAGTTAGAGCACAAATTCCCGGAATTTCGACTGGTTTACTTGGAAACATGCCTGATTTGCAAACGGCTTTACAGAATTACACACATTATAATTCTACATGTAACCCAAATTACAAGCTCCTTACAGAGGAATTACTCAATGAATGTGCGCACAGAGGATTAACTATCTGGCCATATACAATAGATGATACTGCAATCTTTGATGATTTCTTTGCAATGGGACTTTGGGGTATTACAACGAATAAAACGAACTATGCTACAGATTATATTGAGAGATTGTATACTGATAAAGCAGGTTATACAGTAAATGTGGACGGTTCAGTTTCTGTACCTGTAAAGACGAAGACATACGCTGAAAAAGTGACTACAACAACTGCTGCGACTATGGTTGTAGTTGATGGTAATACGAATATTTCGTATGACGGTTCAAGCGTAACAGCAAACGAGGCGGGAACTTCTGTTGTTGTATTCTGTTATTCTTACAATTTGAACGATGGAAACACAGTGTATATTTACTCACAGCCTGTAACCATTGTAGCGAAATAATTTGTATTAAACAAAAATTTTAAATAAAGCTCTGAGATTCATTCTAATATGGTCTCAGAGCTTTTTTCTTTAAAAAAAATTAAATTAAAAAAAGCTTTTTTTACATGTAACTTTTGTTGTATAATAATATAAATGAAATTTAAGGAGACAAGCTTTTGATGTTAGATAGAGTTAATGAATTAAAAAAATTATTAAATGATTACTCATATAAATATTATGTTCTTGACAGACCTGAAATATCTGATTATGAATATGATTCTTTATACAGAGAACTTGTGAAAATAGAGCAAGATCATCCGGAACTTGTTACTCCCGATTCGCCCACACAAAGAGTAGGTGGCGAAGTTTTAGAAGGCTTTGAGAAGTTTACACATAAAGTACCTTTGCAAAGTCTTGATAACGTTTTTAACGAGGCCGAAGTATACCAATTTTGCAATAAAATTAAAGAATCATTTCCTGAAGAAGATGTTGAGTTTGTTGTAGAAAAGAAAATTGATGGCTTGTCAGTATCACTAACATACGAAGACGGATTTTTGACTGTTGGCGCAACACGTGGCGACGGAATGGTTGGTGAAAACGTCACAGCCAACGTTAAGACTGTTATGTCTGTTCCTTTAAAAATTAACAAGCCGGTAAAAAGACTTGTTGTTCGCGGTGAGATATACATGCCCAAAAGTGCATTTATGAGTTTAAATGAGGAGCAAGATTTAAAAGGACAACAAACTTTTGCAAATCCGCGAAATGCTGCAGCAGGTTCTTTAAGACAACTTGATTCTAAAATTGCAGCCAAAAGAAAATTGGATATATTTATATTTAATCTACAGGAGCTTTCTGAGGACGGAGAAAATATTCAATCGCATAGTGAAGCACTGGAGTATTTAATGCGTCAAGGCTTTAAGGTTAGCAGCATGTTCCGTGTATGTAAAACACCGGAGCAGGTTTGGGCTGCAATACAAGAAATAGGTGAGCAACGTAAGTCCTTGGAATATGATATTGATGGAGCTGTAATTAAAACAAACAATTTTAAACAGCGTGAGGCTTTAGGCTCAACATCGAAATTTCCAAGATGGGCAACAGCTTATAAATATCCACCCGAAAAAAAGTTTACAAGATTAAAAGATATAGAAATTAACGTAGGGCGTACAGGTGTTTTAACGCCGCTTGCAATATTAGAACCTGTTTTTTTGGCAGGCTCTACAATTTCAAAAGCAACACTTCATAACATGGATTTTATTAAAGAACGTGATATTAAAATCGGTGATATGGTACAGCTTATGAAGGCGGGAGACGTTATTCCGGCAGTTGTTTCCGTAGATGTTTCCGCAAGAGAAAAAGAAAAAAATATTTCCCGGGAAATATTTGAAATGCCAAATTTATGTCCTGTGTGCGGTGGAAAAGTCATTAAAGAAAAAGAGGAAGTAGCCTATAGATGCATTAATCCGGAATGTCCGGCAAAGTCTTATAGAGGTCTCGTTCATTTTACATCAAAAGATGCGATGAATATAGAAGGCCTTGGTCCGGCAGTTCTCAAAGTGCTATGCGATGAAGGAATGATTTCAAAAATCAGTGATATATACAGATTGCATCAACATAGGGAAGAATTAATCAATTTAGACAGAATGGGGGAGAAGTCAGTTGATAATCTTCTTTCTTCTATAGAAAGCACAAAACAAAACGAGTTATACAGATTGATTTTTGGATTAGGTATTAGACAAATCGGAGCGGCGGCTTCTAAGGTTCTTGCTAAGCATTTCGGCTCAATGGAGGCAGTCATGGAAGCTGATTGTGAAACATTGGAGAATTTAGAGGATTTTGGCAAAATTACTGCAGAAAGTGTTCGTGAGTTTTTTACAGATGTAAAAAACATCGAACTTATTAATGAGCTTAAGGATTTGGGACTAAATATGAAATACTCTGCACCTGCATCAGAAAATGACAGTACATCTTTTGACGGAATGATTTTCGTCCTTACAGGTACACTTCCAACATTAAAAAGAGCAGAGGCACAGAAGTTGATTGAAGATAGAGGCGGTAAGTGTTCTTCCTCAGTTTCCGCTAAAACCAACTTTGTATTAGCAGGAGAAGAAGCGGGAAGCAAGTTAGATAAAGCACAAAAATTGGGAGTTAAAATAATAACCGAAGATGAATTTAAAGCAATGCTGTAAATCACAGCATTGCTTTTTTTAGTAAAATTTCATTTGTTATATGATTGTGTAAATCTTTTAATATCGCAGAGTTCTCGTATTTATTATTAATCGTAATTATTAGATTTCTTTTGCATTGATTTGGTTCGGTAATCGGAACCAGAGAAATGTTTTTTTTGTCAGGTATTCCCCAAGAAAATGCAGGCCAAAAAGCAACACCCATATTGGCAGTAATTAGATTTCTTAGAGCTTCAGGGCTATCGCATTCAAATGCAATATGGGGCAAAAAACCAACAGAAGAACAGAAATTGTCACATATTTCTCTTAAAGGTAAAAATACAGATAAGCTTATAAAGCTTTCTTTTGAAATTTCACGAAGTGAAACGCTGCCTTTTTGCGCATATACAGAATTAGAAGGGACTGCAAGCATAATTTCCTCGTCAATTGAGTTTGAATATAAATTGTTAATTTTAGTCCCGTAAGGCAGAGTGGAAATTTCTATATGATAGTCTTTTACTTTTTCATTTCTGGTAAGCTGAAACTCTACCTCGGGATGTTTTTTCTTGTATTCTATTAGAGTATTTGTGATAGTTGAGGATGCAGCCAGTATGTTTACATGTATTGTACGACGAAATACTCCCTCTGCTTCACGAACCTCGTCTTTAAGAGTATCAAGCTGATGAAGTATCGGAGTTATTTTTTTTAGAAAAAGTTTTCCCGTATCACTTAAAATTATATTTCTTCCACTGCGGATAAATAGTTTGACACCAAGTTCATCTTCAAGACGTTTGATAGACTGTGTTAAGGCCGGCTGAGCAATATGCAGTATTTCTGCTGCACGTGTTATATGTAGTTGCGTTGCTGCAACTGAAAAATATCTTAATTGCTGTAATTCCATAAGTAATCCTTTCACATTATTTATTATACTCAGTATAGCAAATATATAATAAAAAAACAATAATTCTATCTGTGTTTATATAATATTAACATTATTAATTGTATTGTTTTTAAATATTATACATGGCATCAAATAATTAATATAATATGCATTGTAAATATTAAGTTTACGAAGATTGTACAAAGGGTGATTTTATGGGAATTGAAAATTTTGGCGAAATACTTGAGACTGTTATGATGATATGCTTCGGAATATCATGGCCGCTTTCCGTATATAAGTCGTATAAGGCAAGAAGTGCAACAGGGAAAAGCTTTGTATTTCTGTTTGCTATTTGGTTTGGATATATCGCAGGCATAGCAGGTAAAATTATGCTTAATAATATAACACCGGCTTTTTATTTTTATATTATTAATATAACAATTGTCAGTATTGATATTGTTTTGTATTTCAGAAACAGAAAGTTTGACAGACAGGCAGAAAGTTTTTCTTGAATAATATTTTTGCAATGCTATAATAAACAGTGAATTTATAAATGCATTGGAGGCATAATATTATGGAGATAAAAATTACAAAAACAACTGCTCCGAAGCAAAAGCCTACAGATGAGAACAAGCTTGGTTTCGGTAAAATTTTTACAGATCATATGTTCATTATGAACTATACAAAGGGTAAAGGCTGGCATGATGCAAGAATTGAGCCTTATGCGCCTTTGTCACTTGACCCGTCAGCAATGATTTTTCACTACGGACAAGGTATATTTGAAGGATTAAAGGCTTATAAGACACCAAATAAAGAAGTACTTCTTTTTAGACCTCAAAAGAATTTAGAAAGAGCAAATATTTCTAACGAAAGACTTTGCATTCCTGCAATTGATGAAGAATTTGCTTTAGAGGCTATCAGAAAATTAGTTGATATCGACAGAGATTGGATTCCTGAAGCACCCGGTACATCACTTTATATACGTCCTTTTATAATTGCTACAGACCCGTTCCTCGGCGTTAAACCTGCAGAAACATATTTGTTTATGGTAATCCTTTCACCTGTTGGAGCTTACTATCCTGAGGGACTTAATCCTGTTAAAATTTTCGTAGAAGATGATTATGTACGTGCAGTACGTGGTGGTATTGGTTTTGCAAAAACACCCGGTAACTATGCTGCAAGTATCAGAGCACAAGAAAAGGCATACGAGCTTAAATATACACAGGTTCTTTGGCTTGATGGTATTGAGCGTAAATACATCGAAGAAGTAGGTACAATGAATGTTTTCTTTGTTATTGATGGCGAAGTAATTACTCCTGCTCTTAACGGTAGTATTTTGGCAGGTGTTACAAGAGATTCTTCAATTGCACTTTTAAAGAGTTGGGGATACAAGGTAACAGAAAGAAAGCTCTCCATAGACGAAGTTTATGAGGCACACAAGGCAGGTAAACTTGATGAAGTATTCGGCACAGGTACTGCTGCTGTTATTTCTCCTGTTGGCGAGCTCAAATGGGATGACCACGTTATGACAATTAACAATGGTGAGATTGGTAAAATTTCACAAAAACTTTATGATTCAATTACAGGCATTCAATCAGGCAAGATTGAAGATACAATGGGTTGGACAGTTAAGGTTTGACTTTTATAAGACATTTAAAAAGCAGGAGCTTCCTTGGCCCCTGCTTTTTTTATACTATAATTTCTTCATCTTTTACAAGCTCATATTCTTGACCTTTCCAGATTAGTTTGCCGCCACTGGCAGTAGCTCTAACGTGAAGTTTTTTGTCCTTTGTATATTCAACGTAAACTTCACCCTCCGGTAACGGAACGCAGCCTTTAATTGTCTTGTATTTACCAAGTTTTGGTTCAACTGTAAATGTTTTATACCCGACAGAAGAAGGGGATACGCCCAAACAGTATTTGCCCAAAAGGTATATTGGACCGCTGCCCCATGCGTGACACTGAGAACAGCCGTACTTCATTCCGTACATTTCGTAATGCTCAGCACCTTTGCGAGACGGAATGTACTGCTCCCAAATGGAGGTTGCGCCTTGTGCAACTATGCCGCCCCAATATGATTCAAATTTGTTTTGCATGTGCTTAATATCTCCTAATTTGCAGTATGCTATTAACTGGAAGAATTCAAAATATGGTGTGGTGATTTGTGTGATATTATCGTTTTCAAGTACATTTTTATATATGCTTCTTGATTTTGTTTTGCACACAAAATCATAAATAACTGCAAAAATATTTGCATGGCGCGTAACGTTGTTAAGGCCGGAAGTATAACAGTCGATGAAGGCACCTTTTTCAGCAGACCAAAAGTCCTTCATAATTGATTTTTTTAATTTTGCAGCACTTTTTGTGTAAGATTCAGAATCCTCTCCGACAAGTTCTGCCAATTTTGCCATTGAATTCTTCGTTTGCCAATACAAAATCTGCTCGGCACAGAAAGGACCTGATTTATCCATTTCTGACCAATCTATAAAAATCCAATCGCCGGGACGTGCGCAAATATAATCCTTTTCGTTTGTACGAGAACTTATAAACTCATATAAAGCTTTAGCTCTTGGCCAAACAAAATTAATAAAATCAATATCTCCCGTATTGTCGTAATACTCCTTAATTGCAATCAACAAATACATTGAATAATCGTTAATTGTGTTAATATGTTGCTCATAAGGTGGCTTGCCAAGTAGAGCAAGGATAGTTCTTTTAGTAATCTCGTTGTTAAAGAACAAATAATTGTTTGCCATATATGATTGATACGCATCGCCTGACCAAACCCAACGGTCGCGTTTAATGCCATCGAGGAAAAATTCTCGTGAATTCAAATGAAAAGTATAGGCACAAATATTCCAAATGTTTTCCACTTTTTTATTATTGCAAGAAAAATATGCTCTGTCTTTTAACGGTAAAAACTCGTACTCAGCTTTGATATTGATTTTATCAGCATCAATACCTTGAATATTTATAAATCTGAAAGCTCTGCCGCTGAGGGTATAGCTTGTTTGTCCCGAAATTTTAATGTGAACAAGAGTATACTCAGTATCAGTAGCTTCTTCTAAAGATTCTCCATAGAATACCTCATACTCGATATCGGCTTTTGCGTTGTCAATTTTTAAAACCGCAAAAGTTTCCTTACCGAAATCTGCCACTAATTTGTTTCTTGATTTTTTGACACTTTTGGGAATTATTTCCTCATATTCAAATTTGAATACTTCGGGATTATCAGTTGACTCAAAGTATTCGGGATAAGCTCCGACAGGATGAACTTGTGATGTCATATGGGTAGAAGTCCATGTGTTGTCAGTTTTAAGATATTCACTGTTAATGTATATACAGGGCAGACTAAGACCATCAGAAATAACAAATACACTTATAGAATGCTCGCCTTTACCCACATATACATCTTCATTAAGACGATGACGAACACCATCAAGCGTCAGATAACCTTTTCCGTGTGCAAATACTTTAAAGGAAGTATTTGCTTCGGCTGTGAATTTTTTGCTGAAGCTGACATTGGGGTAGGGTGTTGATAAATCCCAAAAATGGGGGAGATCTATACCGAATTCTTCTCTTCTGGAATGGAGCAGTATTGAATGATATAACTCAAAGTCACCCATAACCCATATCCATTTTGCTTTGTTAATGTTTTCGTTCATTTATATACAAACCTTTCTATTTATCTTTAATATGTATATCCATTTGAGGATAAGGAATTTCAATCCCTCTGCTGTCAAATTCTTCCTTAACAGCAGCACAAAGATCATAATACACTTTCCAGTAATTATCTTTGTCAGTCCAAACTCTTAATGTATATTTAAGACAACTTTCTGCATGTTCTGTAAGTGCTGCGAAAGGTGCAGGTTCATCGAGTACAAGTTCGTGTCTTGCGGCAACATCCTTTAAAATTCTAATCGTACCTTGTACATCATCCTTGTATCCGGTGGAAAAATTTAAATCTACACGTCTTGTATCGTAATGTGATACATCATATATAGCTTCATTTGAAAGTTCTCCGTTTGGAACGACAATCTTTGTGTTATCTGCTTTCCTTAATGTTGTATAAAATATGTCAATTTTTATAACGGTGCCCTCATGTCCGCTTGCAGTTTTTATATAATCTCCTACAATAAAAGGCTTAAACAATAAAAGTAAAACACCGCCTGCAACATTTGAAAGACCGCCTTGAAGCGCAAGACCTATTGCTAAACCGATAGAACCGAGAACAGCCACAAGTGATGCCATTGGAACACCTAAAACGGAGGCACATAATATAATAATAAGTACTTTTAAACCAATATTTATAAAGCTTTTTATAAACGACTGTGCACTGATATCTATATGTTTAAATCCTTTGCCGTTAATAATTTTCTTTATAATTATCTTTGTCAGCTTGAAACCTACAAATAAAATTATTAAAGCAATTATCAGACGCATTCCGCTTTTAATAAGTGTATCGAGCAAATTTTTAATTAAAGAATTATATATATTATCCATTTGAAATACTCCTTTATAATATTAAATTCCTCTTGATGGATCATGATTTGGATCAGAAAACTTTTCCTCATGAGTTTGGCAAAGTTGATTAAAACTGATACCGTAAGATCTTGCAATATCAAGAGCAAAGCTTTTTCCTTGTGGAGGCATTGGACGAATTTTGTATGTACGTTTTGAGCCTTGGTGCGTTTTGCGTCCTTCCTCTGTTAAAACTTCAAAGTCAGTTCCTTCATCAACACCTGCAACAAGGCTTACCATATCCGACAGGGCAGGCTCTTTATTAAGCTCCGGAATATTCTCGGCAAGCTCATGTATATGCGTGGCAAAAACACAACGAGCACCTACTTTTCGTAAATATCTCATAATTTCCTCTGCAATGAATAAACATTCTTGGTGACTTGTACTTGAAAGAGATTCATTCATAAGTATCATACTGTATTTGGTAAGGCGAGGTAATATTGTTTCTAATCTGATACATTCTTCGCCCAAGCGACCTTCGCTAATGGAATTCTTTTCTAATTCAGGAAAGTGTGTATAAATATTGTCAACAGGACTGATTCTTCCTGAAGTGCCGGGAATTGGAAAACCGGCCTGAAACAGTAACTGGCAAATGCCAAGTGCACGAGTAAAGGTTGTTTTACCACCTTGGTTAGCACCTGTTAATATGAAAATTCTACCGGCTTTATCAGACATTTCCGCATCATTGCCCACGACAACATTTTCTAAGCGGTCAAGACCAATATCACTCATAATACGAAATGCAAAACTTGCATCATACATATCATTAACCTTAAATATACGCTCGTCTTTTGGTGCCGGTTGAGGGAAGCAAACAGGAAGTCCTGCATTTTTTAACTTGTTCGCAAGTCTTGTACCACCGATGTAGTAGTAAACTTCCGGTAGAAGTTCAAATAAAAATTCGGTTTCTATCCATTCAAAACGAGTTAAAACTTCTGCTAAATGCTTGAAAGAGTCTTTCATAACTGTTTCAAGATCGCGCATTATGCCTTGGTCTAATGAATTTGCTTTGTTTTCTTTTAAAATTGAATAAAAAGAACCAATGCCAAAATAATTTTCATCGTTTTTATGAAGGCCTAAAATAGAAGTAACAAGGCCTTTTTGTTTAAAAGGCTTTTCTTCGATTGATAATAAAACTGCCTCGACAGGTCTTAACTCATTGTTTAAATTTATACCTATAGTTACACTTTTCATTGTTTGCAACTTATCATATAAATCGGGGAGAATATTTTTTAAATCTTTGTAACCTTCGGAATCATATATTGAAGATAACATTGTGCGAAGTTTACACATTCCTTCTGATTCATAAACTTTGCCGTTTGCGCATATAAGCTCATATAGCATGTCAACACATTGCATATACATTTTAAGCATTTCAATACGCCAGGCAGTTTTACGAGAACTGTCATCATGTGAAATATTGGCTTTTCGCATTTCTCTTAATCTTGTAATTAAAGGTAACAGAGTTGTATCAAAAGCTTGTTCGATTTCGGGATGCTCCATAAAATCTTTTAATACATCCTGTCTGTATTTAATAATTTTATCATCAAGCACCATGTCCATCAAACGCATTTTGATATATCCTTTGTTCTCATTTCGGATTTCCATACCTTCGAGGAGCATCTCGGCATTAACGTCACGTTCTAATAAATCTTGGTTAAATAGGGAATACTTACCGCTTCGAATATCGGCTTCGATTTTGCGACCTGAAGTATAGTCGGGCCACATTAGCGTAAAATAAAATTTTTGTTCCAAAATATCGCCACTTTCAAATTAAAATATCGATTAAATTTTAGCATGAAAAATACATGTTGGCAATTGAATTACATGTGTTATTCGTCTTGGTTGACAAATAAGTATTAATAAGTTACAATTTGTTAATAAACATTTCATTTTATATTGATTAAAAACAGTATAACAATGAGATGCTTATTTTAGTATATTAAAAGGGGGTTTGACATTTGTCTGAATATTTTTCAAATAAAAAAATAACAGACTTTTTAAATGGTAAATCAATTGATTGTTATAAAATTTTTGGTAGCCATGAATATGTCAATAATTCACAAAAAGGTATACTTTTTACAGTTTGGGCTCCTGCAGCACGTAGTATAAGAGTCGTTAGTGATTTTAACGGATGGGGAACGAGAGACCCTCTTTCAGGATATATGAATAAGGATGAAAACGGAATATGGACGTTTTTTACCACTGAGGCACAATTTGGCAATAAGTATAAGTATCTTGTTGAATATCAGGATTTTCGTCGTGTATTAAAGTCAGATCCATTTGCTGTAACAAGTGAATTGCGTCCTGATACTGCGTCAATAGTATATGAGGATAAGCCATTTAAATGGCATGATAGGTCATGGATGCTAAAAAGAGCAAAACAAGATTATTTTCATAGTCCTATGAATATTTATGAAGTTCACCTTGGCTCTTGGAAAAGAGATTCTTATTCTAAAGGTTTCCTTAATTATAGAGTTCTTGCAGATGAACTTGCTGAATATCTTAAAGATATGAACTATACACATGTAGAGATCATGCCTGTTTCAGAGCATCCCCTCGATGATTCCTGGGGTTACCAAACACTTTGCTATTACAGTATTACAAGTCGATACGGTTCGCCGGAGGACTTTAAATATTTTGTAGATAAATTGCACAGCTACGGAATTGGAGTTATTCTTGATTGGGTACCTGCCCATTTTTGTAAAGATGAGTCAGGTTTATATAATTTTGACGGGAATTGGGCCTACGAGCCTAATGACCGTGACTATAGGGAGAATCTTCTCTGGGGCACAGCCAATTTTGATTACGGAAAAGGTGAAGTCAGAAGCTTTTTAATATCTAATGCAATTTATTTTCTCAAAGAATATCATGTTGACGGTTTAAGAGTCGATGCTGTTGCAAATATGCTTTATATAGACTATGAGAGAGTATCAAATCCCAATCTTAAAAATGTTTTTGGAGGAAGGGATAAATTAGAAGGTATTTGGTTCCTTAAAGAGCTTAATACTGCAGTTTTTGAAAACATTAAAAATCCAATAATGATTGCAGAAGATTCCAGTGCGTGGCCGGATGTAACAAAGCCCGTTAATGTGGGCGGCCTCGGTTTTTCGTTTAAATGGTGTATGGGTTGGATGAATGACACATTAAAGTATGTGGGTATTGATCCTGTTTTCAGGAAATGGCATCATAATCTAATGAATTTTTCTATGATGTATATTTTTAGAGAAAACTTTATTTTACCTTTATCTCATGATGAAGTTGTTCATGGCAAAAAATCAATGATAGATAAAATGTTTGGAGATTATGATACTAAATTCCGTGCTCTCAGATTGTATTATCTTTTTATGTTTACGCATCCCGGAAAGAAACTTTCTTTTATGGGAAACGAGTTTGCTCCTTTCTTGGAATGGAGATTTTATGAAGAGCTTGAGTGGAATATGTTAAATTTCCCGATTCATGCATCTATGAAAGATTACGTAAAGGCTTTGAATGCTTTCTATTTGTCGAATAAGGCTTTGTGGGAAGTGGACGATGATTATTCGGGATTTAGATGGATCAATGCTGATGATGCTGATTACAGCATATTGTCATATGTCAGATATTCTAAAGACGAACACGACCATCTCGTTGTTGTTTGTAATTTCACACCTGTTGAGCATTCTTATTTTACAGTAGGAGTGCCAGAAGATGTAGAATATCATAAAGTTTTTGCTTCTAACGGCGATGATGGTGTTTCTGTGCAATGTAAAGCTACAAATGAAGGCAGAAACGGTATGCCGTTTAGTATAAATATTAAGCTTCCGGGATACAGTGCTGTTATATATAAGCCTGCATTTCGTAACTGAGATTGATTTTATTTTAAGGAGTGGTAAGCGTGGCAAAGAAAAATATGGTGGCTATGATACTTGCCGGAGGACAGGGCAGCAGATTAGGGTTGCTTACAAAGCAAATGGCTAAACCCGCAGTTCCTTTCGGTGGTAAATACAGAATAATTGATTTTGCTCTGAGTAATTGTTGTAATTCCGGTATTGATACTGTCGGAATCCTTACGCAATACAAGCCTCAAGTACTCAATGCTCATATCGGAATTGGAACTCCATGGGACTTTGACAGAGTTCACGGCGGTGTCGCGACTCTTCCTCCTTATATGACAGAGGTGGGTGGAGACTGGTACAAGGGTACAGCTAACGCAATTTATCAGAACCTTAATTTTCTTGAAGGCTATAATCCGGGATATGTTCTTATACTGTCGGGAGACCACATATATAAAATGGATTACAGAAAAATGCTCAAGCATCATATTGATTCAGAAGCAGATGCTACAATTGCTGTAATAGACGTTCCGCTTTCTGAAGCTTCGAGATTCGGTATTATGAATACCAATGAAGACGGTGTTATAGAGTCATTTGAAGAAAAACCTGCTAACCCCAAAAGCACACTCGCTTCTATGGGTATATATATTTTCACGTATGATAAGTTAAAAAAATATTTGATTGCTGATGCTGAAGATAAAGATTCTCAAAATGATTTTGGTAAAAATATCATTCCTTCCATGTTAAAAAACGGTGAAAAAATGGTTGCGTACAGTTTCAGCGGTTATTGGAAAGACGTTGGAACTGTAGACAGTTATTGGGAAGCACACATGGATCTTTTGAGTCCCGATAATGATGTTGAACTCTTTGCCAATGACTGGAAAATTTATACTTCTACTGAGGCGAGACCGTCACAGTACATAGGACCTAATGCGCAACTTGAAAATTCCATAGTGACAGAAGGTTGCGTCATTTATGGACAGCTTATTAATTCTATTGTATTTCCCGGTGTTTATGTAGGTAAAAATACTCGAATTGAAAATTCGATTATTATGGAGAATTCTGTTATTGAGGATAACGTAATAATCAGCAAGAGCATAATACTTGAAAATGTAAAAGTTGAGGCACATAATGCTATCGGAAATGGAAAAGACATTGCTGTTATTGATAGCAATAAAGTTGTTTTGTCGCAGGCGAAAATGGACTAGGGAGGCTTGTATCATGATTAAAGATTATATGGCAATAATAAATTTAGACGAGAATGAAAATGACATAAGAAGTCTTACAACAAACAGACCTATTGCTTCTATTCCGATTGGAAGCCGTTATCGTGTAATTGACTTTATGCTTTCAAATATTGTAAATTGCGGAATACAGAATGTTGGTATTTTTTCAGGTACTAACTCTCGCTCCCTTACAGACCACGTCGGTACGGGAAAAGCTTGGGATTTAAACAGGAAAATTGACGGTTTGTTTGTTTTTAATCATGGATTATGTGATTTTGTAAACCACGATTCTAAGCTTCTAAAAAATAACATGGAATACATTTACAGAAGTCACAGCGACAATGTTATATTAGCTTCTTCATATATGGTTTGTAATATGGATTTGGCAGATGTAGTACAAGCACATGAAGCCTCCGGTGCAGATATGACTGTTGTATACAAGTCAACCGATGAAGCTGATTCTGAGTTTCTTAATTGTTACACGCTTGATATTGATGAAAATACAAACAGACTTTTAGGAGTTGGCAAGAATATAGGTTTTAGTAAAGATGCAAATATTTGCATGGAAATATTCCTTATGAAAAAAGAAAAACTTGTAGAGCTTATTTATAAAAGTGCTCATAATCTTGAATCAAAGAGTTTTATCAGTTTTATATTCAACGAAATAGTTAACCTTAATGTTAACACATATAAATATGATGGTATTGTTCTTTGTATAAATACAATTTCTTCATACTACAGAAGTAATATGAAGATGCTTACACCAGAGGTAAGTGATAAATTATTCCGTTCTGACAGACCTATTTATACAAAAATCAAAGACGAACCACCTACGTTGTATGTTAAAGGTTGTGAAGTGAAGAATTCCCTTATTGCAGATGGCTGCATAATTAAAGGAAAAGTAAAAAGTTCTGTCATCGGACGATATGTTGACATCGAAGATGACGTTGAAATAGAAGATTGCATTATTTTGCAAAATGTAAGAATTCATAAAGGTGCGAAGCTTTCTCATGTAATTATAGATAAGAATGTGGACATCGAAGAAGGTACAGAACTCAAGGGTAATGAAACATTCCCTTTAGTTATAGAAAAGAAAAATTTATTTAAATAAAAGAGAGGATTTAAGTATGAAGATTTTATTTGTGACATCTGAGGCAAACCCTTTTATTAAAACAGGTGGTCTTGCTGACGTTTCTTTTGCTTTACCCAAAGCACTTCATGAAAAAGGTGAAGATGTACGTATAATTATGCCGAAATACGAAGATATTTCGGGTGATTTTACTTCTAAAATGACGCAGCTTGCCACATTTGGTGTAAGTGTTGGTTGGCGTAATCAATATTGCGGTTTGCAATATCTTACTTATGACGGAATACCCGTTTATTTTGTCGATAATGAGTATTACTTTAAGCGTCATGGTTGTTATGGCTATTTTGATGACGGTGAAAGATTTTCTTATTTCTGCCGTGCAGTTATGGAGTCTGTTAAATACATGGATGATTTTTATCCTGAAGTTATCCACTGTAATGATTGGCAAACAGGTATGGTACCACTTTATTTATCAGAGGTGTATAAAGACAGACCTGAATTTAGTAAAGCTAAGTCAATCTTTACTATTCACAATCTAAAGTATCAGGGTGTTTTCTCACGTTCCGTTATTCAGGAATTGCTTGGTATAGGTGAAGAATATTTCAGCGAGGATAAAATTAAATTCTACGATGGTATTTCATTTATGAAAGCCGGTATCGTTTACGCTGATAAAATTACAACAGTGAGTAAAACGTATGCAAAAGAGATTCAGACAGCATACTATGGTGAGGGACTTGATGGGCTTTTGCGTCAAAAATCTGGTAAACTTGTTGGAATAACAAACGGAATCGACTATAGCTCAAATGATCCCAAAAAGGACAAATTTATTGTAAATTATGGTCTTTCTACTTTAAAAAATAAAGCTGTAAATAAAGAAATGCTTCAACGGCTTGCAGGACTTCCTACTAATCCGGATGTACCTGTTATTGCAATGGTTACACGTCTTGTTAAACAAAAGGGCTTAGACCTCGTAACAAGAGTAATTGAGGATATTCTCAAAATGAATGTTCAGCTTATTGTTTTGGGAACAGGTGATAATGATTATCAGGACTTCTTTGAATATTACGCATCATCTTATCCTGCAAAGATTGCATCATTTATACAGTTTGATAATGCAATTGCATCTAAGGTTTATGCAGGTTCTGATATTCTTCTTATGCCGTCTTTGTTTGAACCTTGCGGATTAAGTCAAATGATAGCTATGGCATACGGAACGCTGCCGCTGGTACGTGAGACAGGAGGCTTGAGCGACACTGTTATTCCGTACAACGAGTTTACAGGCGATGGCAATGGTTTTTCATTTACCAACTACAATGCGCATGATATGTTAAATGTAATAGAATATGCCGTTTCTTGCTATCAAGACAAGAAAACATGGACAAAGCTCGTTAAGAACGCCATGAGAACTAAATTTGAGTGGAAAACTCAAGCTGATGAATACTTAAAAATTTACAATGAGATTTTGGAGGAGTAATACTGTTTATGTATTTAGATAAAGAAACTTTTAAGAATGATTATAAAAGAAAAATGATTTCTCTTTACAGAGAATCTATTGAGGATGCAAATGACACCCTTAAGTATATGGTATTAGGATCTTTGATTAAAGATTATATGGCTGATGATTGGCATGATACTGAGGTGAAGTATGAAAGAGAAAAAACAAAGCAAGTTTATTATTTTTCTCTTGAATATTTGATTGGTAGATTGATGGATGCGTCTCTTGTTAACTTAGGAATCAGAGATGTTGTAGAAGCCGGATTGAAGGATTTTGGCGTTGAGCTTAAATCTCTTGAAGAGGTTGAACCTGATGCCGGTTTGGGAAATGGTGGTCTCGGCAGACTTGCTGCTTGTTTTATTGATTCAATGGCTTCATTGGGAATCGCAGGAACAGGTATTGGTATACGTTACCGTTATGGACTTTTCCAACAACAGATTAATAATGGTTTCCAAATTGAAAGCCCTGATAACTGGCTTAAAATAGCCAATGTTTGGGAAACAAGACGTGATGATGATGCTTGTATGATTAAATTTGGCGGTACCGTAGAATCTCATTGGGGACTTGACGGTAAAATGTATATTACACACAGAGATTATGAGCCGATTCTTGCTGTACCTTATGATATGCCTGTTCCGGGATATTGTAACGGTACTGTTAATACACTTCGTTTGTGGAGTGCGGAGACCGATGGCCCCGGTTTTGATTTTGCTATGTTCAGTAAGGGTGACCTCGAAAGAGCAATTGAAAGTAAGACAAATGTGGATGCTATTACTAACGTTTTGTATCCTGATGATTCTACACCAAGAGGTAAACTCCTTAGATTAAAACAGGAGTATTTCTTCACAAGTGCGGGAATTCAAAGTATTTTGAGAAAGATTAAAAAGAATGGTATTTCTCTTTATGATCTTCACAATTACGTTGCAATTCAAATTAATGATACTCATCCTGCTTTGGCTGTACCTGAGCTTATGCGTATATTAATTGACGAAGAGGGATTCACTTGGGATGATGCTTGGAATGTTACTGTTAAGACGCTTGGATATACAAACCACACAATCTTAGCTGAGGCTCTTGAAAAATGGAACATTGACATGTTTAAGAAATTACTTCCCAGAATTTATATGATTGTTGAAGAAATTAACCGCAGATTTACAGGTGATCTTTATAACAAGTATAACGGAGATTGGAACAGAATTAGCAGAATGTCTGTAATTCAAGACGGTGTTGTTAAAATGGCGCATCTTGCAATAGTGGGAAGTCACAGTGTTAACGGTGTTGCTGAGCTTCATACAGAAATTCTTAAGCATCAAGAACTCAAGGATTTCCATGAGTTTTACCCCGGAAAATTTAATAATAAAACAAATGGTATTACTCACAGAAGATGGCTTATGCAAGCTAACCCTGAACTTTCAGGTCTTATTGATGATACAATCGGCACAGCTTGGCGTACTGAGCCTTTAAAGCTTAATGACCTTATGCCTTACACTCAGGACAAGGCTTTCCTTGAAAAGTGTGCAGCCGTAAAACAAGTTAAAAAGCAACAGTTGGCTGATTTTATTAAAGAAAAGTACAATATTATTACAGATACATCGTCTGTATTTGATATACAGGTGAAAAGACTTCACATGTATAAGCGCCAACTTCTTAATATTCTTCATATTATGGATTTGTATAATCGACTTTGTGACAATCCAAATATGCCTGTTACACCAAGAACATTTATCTTCGGAGCGAAGGCTTTCCCGGGATATCATCTTGCTAAAAATACTATTAAACTTATCTGTACTGTTGCTGATAAAATTAACAGTGATCCAAGAATGAAGAATAAGCTTAAAGTTGTATTTATGCCTAATTACGGTGTTAGTTTGGCACAAATAATGATTCCTGCAGGAAATGTAAGTGAGCAGATTTCTACAGCATCAAAAGAAGCTTCAGGTACGGGAAACATGAAACTTATGATGAATGGTGCTGTTACATTGGCAACACTTGATGGTGCTAATGTAGAAATTCACAGAGCTGTCGGAGACGATAATATAGTTCTCTTCGGTCTTAAATCTGATGAGGTTATAGCATATCAGAATAACAGAGATTACAGAGCAATGGATGTTATTAATGCTGATCCAAGACTTCAAAGAATTATAAATCAGATGAAGCAAGGTTATTTCGGACTTGCGTCTGACAGAGAATTTGAGCTCGTTATCAATCATCTTACAATTGACAATGATCCATACTTTACACTTAGAGATTTTGATTCTTATGTAAATGCTCAAGAAAAGGTTGGCGTTCTTTATACAGATAAAGACAAATGGAACAAAATGTCTGCAGTTAATATTGCTGCTTCCGGTGTTTTCTCAAGTGACAATACTATTAAGAGATATGCCGAAGAAATTTGGAATGTATAATTTATGTCATTAATTCATCATTCAAGACAAGATTACTATAAAAATCCATATGGAGCAGTACCGTGTGATACAGCGGTACTGCTTCGGTGTGATTATACAGATTATAATTGTTTTCCTGTTCTTTATTTTAGATATGAGGCTTTTGATTTTTGCAGAACCTTTTCTTTCAAGCCTGATAAAACAATTATACATGATGGTATTTTTACTGCAGAATATAATTTGAATTCAATGGTTTTTAATAATGCCGGTTTGTATTTTTATTGGTTCTCAACAGAAAAAGGAGAAAGAACCAAGGAGTATCAGATTACAGTTTATGAAAAACAACTTACAGTTCCGAAATGGTTCTTAAACAGTATTATTTATCAAGTTTTCCCTGATAGATTTTATAAGGCTGAAGATAACAGAGCACTCCCTAAGTCAAATTCCTTTATGTATTCTGATTGGAATGATATTCCAATGTATATAAAAGATAATCAACAAAGAATTGCCAGATGGGAGTTCTTTGGAGGCAATTTAAAGGGCATTGAAGAAAAATTAGAATATATAAAAGAGCTTGGAGCAGACACTGTTTATATTAATCCGATTTTTGAGGCACGCAGCAATCACAGATACGATACTGCAGATTATCATAAGATAGATAGTTTGTTAGGTGGAGACGATGCATTTGATGAGCTTATTGCAGCAATGAAATCAGAAAATATGCATGTGGTACTTGATGGTGTGTTTAATCATACAGGTAAGTGCAGTAAGTATTTCTCTGATTGTAAAAATGAAAATTCTCTTTATAAAGATTGGTATTCTTTTAAAGATGATGGTACATATGATTGCTGGTGGGGCGTTGATGATTTACCTTCCATTAACAAAAGTTGCAAGAGTTTTGCTGAATTTGTGGCTGACAGTGAGAATTCCGTAGTAAGATATTGGAGCAGAAAAGGCATAGACGGTTGGCGGCTTGACGTTGCGGACGAGCTTTCTGATATACTTCTTCAAAAAATCAGAAGTGCTGCCGAAAAAGAAATAAAAGAACCTGTTATTATAGGTGAAGTTTGGGAAAATGCGTCAAACAAAAAGAGTTATGGCCAGAGAAAGATGTATTTTACCAAACCTGAGTTACATACACATACTAATTATGTTTTTCGTGATTCATTAATGGCGTTTTTTAATGGTTCAGTAAGCGGATATGACACGGCAGAAGTTTTTGAAAATATCAAAGAAACTTATCCTAAACATAACTTCTATGCGCAAGTTAATATGACCGGTTCTCACGATGTTGAAAGATTAATGTCGTTAATGCTTAATATTACAAAAAACGACAGAAGGCTGGCAAGAGATTTGATTAAGTGCTATTCCTTGATTCAATTTACAGCTGTTGGAGTTCCTCTTGTATATTATGGCGATGAAACGTGTCTTGAGGGTGGAAAAGATCCGGATAACAGAAGAACTTATCCTTGGGGCAATGAAGATTCTGAAATGATTAAATGGTTTGCTGATCTTGCTGTAATGCGAAAGTCTTTAACAACGCTTGTATTTGGTGATGCGGAATATTTTGGAGTTTCTGATGGAAATGTTTTTGCTATGCTCAGATATTCAAATGATGAGTCAGACAGTGATGCTTTATATTTGACAATTTGCGATCGTTTTGGCAGAGGTCGAGAGTTTTTAGATGCATGCATTAAAAATTTGTCAAAAAACATTGAAAAAATAAAAGAAAAAAGTTATATTATAGAAAAAGAGGCTGGCGGATATGGTTTGCTGGTGTCGTTTTTATAATTTTCAGAGGAGTTGTGTAACATTATGAAATGTCCTTATTGCGGTCACATGGAAGATAAAGTTATTGATTCTCGCCCAACAGAAGAGGGTAGTGCAATCAGAAGAAGAAGAGAGTGCATTAAGTGTAATTCTCGTTTTACAACATATGAGAAAATTGAAGATACTCCTCTTATGGTTGTTAAGAAAGATGGCACAAGACAAGTTTATGATAGAAATAAAGTTGTTAATTGTGTTATGAAAGCATGCGGTAAGCGTCCGGTTTCGTTACAACAGGCTGAAAATTTAGCTATGGATGTGGAACAGCAGTTGATGAACACTGTAAAAAGGGAGGTTAATTCTTCTGAAATCGGAGAAATGATTATGAAACATCTAAAAGAACTCGACGAGGTTGCTTATGTTCGTTTTGCATCTGTCTATAAGCAATTCAAAGATGTAGATACTTTTATGGCAGAGCTTTCAAAAATCATCAGTGAGAATAAGCACTGATATTATTTCCCGGGAAATAATTTAAACATTAAAAAAACAAGCCGAATTTGTTAATATGGTCATCCGAAATGAAATTATAAGTCAGGAGGAGATTTTTTGATAGTCCATGTTAATACGTTCGGCTTGTCCGGTATTAAGGGTTTCTTTGTTGATGCAGAAATCAATCTTGCAAAGGGTTTGCCGTATTTTGATATTATAGGTATGGGAAATATTGCAGTAAAAGAAGCGGCAGATAGAATTAAGCCTGCAATAGAAAATATAGGATACAAATTCCCGTTGGGTAGAATAACTGTAAATCTTGCACCTGCGTCTGTACGAAAAGAAGGAGCACACTTTGATTTAGCAATTGCAGTGGGTATTTTAAAGTGTGCAGGTTACATTAATGGAAAAATTGAAAAATATGCATATGTTGGAGAACTTTCGTTAGATGGTGTTTTAAGACCGGTTAAAGGAATAATGCCAATGATTCAGGCCGCGGTTCAAAGTGGCATATACAAATGCATTGTTCCGTTAGAAAATGCTGACGAAGCTGCTCTTGTGAATAACTGTAAGATTTTTCCTGCGGCTACATTAACTGAAGTGTTGCATATTACGGAGAATCCTCGTAATCCTTGGAGTATATATGAAGATAATTGGAACAATAATATTTCTCGTGATGATTTTATTGATGTAAAAGGTCAAAAAGAGGCAATTCGAGCTGCTGAAATAGCAGCAGCAGGGGGGCATAATATTCTTTTTATAGGTGCTCCGGGGTGCGGAAAAACAATGATTGCCAGTAGAATTCCGAGTATCATGCCAAAACTCTCAATTGAAGAATCAATGGAAATTACACCGATTTACAGTGTTTTGGGAATGCTTGGTAAAGAAGGAAAGCTTATAAGGAATTTACCGTTTAGGACTGTATATCCTGATGTGACAAAAGCCGGATTGATAGGAGGCGGTAACAGACCTGTACCCGGAGAAATAAGTCTTGCACATAAAGGTATTTTGTTTTTAGATGAACTGGCTGAATTTGACAGAAATGTAATTCAAAGTTTGCGACAACCGATGGAAGCCGGAAAAGTTTTGATTTCAAGATGCGGTGATTTTGTTGAATTTCCGTCTGATTTTATGTTAGTAGCATCAACAAATCCATGCAAATGCGGTAAATTGCTTGAAGGAAACGGCAGATGCTCATGTACTCCGTATCAAGCAAAACAGTATTTATCTAAAATATCAAAACCTTTACTTGATAGGATTGATATTCATGTTCCTGTAAGACAAGTATGTTTTAATAGTGAAAAGTCAAATGAAACATCAAGTATTATACGAGAAAGAGTTATTGCAGCAAGAGAAAAGCAAAAAAAGCGATTTGCCGGCACTGATATTCATCTAAACGGCAAAATGACAGGAAAACAAATCAGAGAGTATTGTCACATCACAACAGAATGTGAACTGTTATTAAAAAGTGCTGCCGACCTTGCGGAATCAAGCATGCGAGGATATGAGAAATTTATAAAAATAGGTAGAACAATTGCAGACCTGGATGGCAGAGAAAATATAAATGAAGAGGATATTGCAGAAGCTTTGCAATATCGTTTTCTTGATTCTTTTAGACCGGAGGTTGCTGTATGATAACAGATTTAAATATTATTATACGTATTTGGATAACTTTATTGGGAAGACCGGTAAATAAGGTGGCAGATGTTTTAAATAAAACTTATGGTAGTATAGATGAAGCGTGGTTTGCGGCAGAAAATGACGATGAAATATTATTGAGTAAGGATTGTTTCTTTTATGAGAATTTTATAAAACCTGAAGTCAGAATTGAGTCAATAAAAATTTATGAGGAGTGCATAAACAATAATATAAAAATCTTAACACATGAGAATGATAATTATCCGTTGAATTTAAAATATTCAGAAAATAATCCGTATTTATTATATTATAAAGGCTCTTTGCCTGCTGAAGCAGGAATTAAAGATGAGTATTTATTAGGTGTTGTTGGTTCCAGAAGATGTTCTGCTTATGGGAGAGTAAATGCATACCAATTTTCTAAGTCATTATCAGAATGCGGTATGGGAATTATTAGCGGTATGGCAAGGGGAATTGATGGTGAAGCACACAAGGGTGCTATCGCATCAAACGGGTATACTGTTGCTGTTCTGGGCAGTGGTATAGAATGTATTTATCCTAAGGAGCATGTTAAATTATTCGAGCAAATAGCAGAGTGTGGTTGTGTAATATCAGAGTTTCCGCCTAAAACACCACCGCTGAAAAGTCATTTTCCGGCAAGAAACAGAATAATATCAGGTATGTCAAGAGGTGTGCTTGTAGTGGAAGCAACAGAAAACAGCGGTGCAATGATTACTGTCAATTATGCATTAAATGAAGGGAAAAATATTTTTGCAATACCCGGCAATATTAATTCTGCAAATTCTTTTGGATGTAATTTTCTTATAAAGCAAGGTGCAATTTGTACTACTTCTTACGGTGATATTTTAGAGGAATTTAATATATCATGTGACGATCCAAATAAAGTAAACAAATGGATTCTTGGTCTGACAGGTGCGGAAGCTGCTGTTGCAGAGGCGATTTTACAAGGGAACTATGCAGCAAATGATATTAGCTGTGCAACAGGCAGAAATATGGGAAATGTTTTAAGTGCCTTGACAATGTTGGAAATAAAAGGTATTGTAACAAAAGGCTTAGATGGAGCCTACATAATAAAGAAATAAATTAGCTTTACTTTTTTTTTATTTCTGTTTATTATATAGAACATTGAATTTTTTGAAAGGCTGAGTGGTTTATGTCCGAATATCTTGTTATTGTTGAGTCACCTGCAAAAGCTAAGACAATAGGTAGATTTTTAGGTAAGAAATATAAAGTTGAAGCCTCAGCGGGTCATTTGAGAGATTTGCCCGTAAGTAAGATGGCTATAGATATAGAAAATAATTTTGCTCCTCAATATATGAATATAAGGGGCAAGGGAGATCTTATTAAAAGTTTAAAAAAAGAAGCTAAAGAAGCGTCAAAAGTTTTTCTTGCAACTGACCCTGATCGTGAGGGAGAAGCAATTTCGTGGCATCTTGCACAAATACTTGGGATTGATGAAAAATCAATCTGCAGAGTAACATTTAATGAAATCACAAAAAATGCAGTTACTGAGGCTTTTAAATCGCCTCGTGCTATTGATGCAGAGCTGGTTGACGCTTATCAAGCAAGACGTGTTCTTGACCGTTTGGTGGGATATTCAATTAGTCCCGTTCTATGGAAAAAAGTAAAAAAAGGATTGAGTGCAGGTAGGGTTCAATCTGTTGCAACAAGATTAGTTTGTGATAGAGAAGATGAAATAGAAGCTTTTATTCCTCAAGAATATTGGACCATAAGTGTTGATTTGAGGAAGAATACGGGCAAAGAGAAAATATCTAAGGCAGATTGTTTTGTTGCAAAATATTACGGTGAAAACGGTAAAAAAAATCAAATTAAAGATAAGGATTCAGCAGATAAAATATATAATGACATATTAAATAAAGACTTTATAGTGTCATCTGTTAAAAGAACAGAGAAAAAAAGATCTCCTGCTCCTCCGTTTATTACAAGTACACTTCAACAGGAAGCCTCAAGAAAGCTTGGCTTTTCTGCATCGAAAACAATGTCAGTTGTTCAAGGTTTGTATGAGGGTGTAAATGTAGGAAAAGGCGGTCCTACCGGTTTGGTGACTTATATAAGAACTGACTCTACACGTATTTCCGATGAGGCGGCAGCGGCAGCTAAAGCACATATTTTAAGTGAATTTGGTAGTGATTTTTTACCAAATCACAAAAGAATATATAAAAATAAAAATGCGGCTCAGGATGCACACGAGGCGATTAGACCTTCTCATATAGAATACAAACCTGCAGATATTAAGGATAAGCTTACAAATGACCAATATAAGTTATATAAATTGATATATGACAGGTTTATTGCCAGTCAAATGGCAGATGCTGTTTATGATGTTTGTACAGTTGATTTTGATGTAGTCGGACATACTTTCCGATCAGTAGGCAGCACAGTAAAGTTTGCAGGATTTACTAAACTTTATGAGGAATCTTTCGATGAAAAAACAGAAAGTGACAATGGAAAGCTTCCTGCATTAGAAGCAAAAGAACGGGTAATAGTAGACAATATTAAGCCGGAACAGCATTTTACTCAACCACCTCAAAGATATACAGAGGCTTCGTTGGTAAAAGCTCTTGAAGAGAACGGTATAGGTAGGCCTAGTACTTATGCTCCGACGATTTCCGTAATTCTTGCTCGCGGATATATAGGCAAAGAGAAAAAAAGCTTGTATCCCACAGAATTGGGCAGAGTTGTTAATGATTTAATGAAAAGCAGTTTCTCAGATATAGTTGATATTGAGTTTACCGCTCAAATGGAAGAAAATCTTGATAAGATTGAGCAAGGTAATCGTCAGTGGGTTGATGTTGTCAGCGAATTTTACGGAGATTTCTCTAAGGAAGTTGACAAGGCAACAAAGGAACTTGAGCATGTTAAGTTATCTGATCCTGAGAGTGATGTGCCATGTGACAAATGCGGAAGAATGATGGTAATTAAAACGGGAAAATTCGGCAAGTTTTTAGCGTGCCCCGGATATCCTGAATGTAAGAATACAAAGCCAATCATTGAAGAAGTTGGCGCAGACTGTCCTACTTGCGGACAAAAACTCATATATAGAAAAACTAAAACAGGAAAAAAATATGTAGCATGCAGTAACTATCCTGATTGTAAATTTTCTTCATGGAATATTCCCACAAACGACAAATGCCCAAAATGCGGTGAGTATATTGAAATTGCCCAGGGTAAACGCGGTAAGTATCTAAAGTGTAGCAATAAAGAGTGTGATTATATTTCTTTCTTTAAAAAGAAAAAATCATAAAAGAATAAAATAAGTGTTAGGTAGATTTATATGGCAATATATGTTATTGGCGGCGGCCTTGCCGGTTGTGAAGCAGCATGGCAGATAGCAAAATATGGGATAAATGTAAAATTGTTTGAGATGAAGCCTGTTAAATTTTCAGAGGCACATTCTTCTGATAAGCTTGCCGAGCTTGTTTGCAGTAATTCTTTAAAAGCAACAAATTTAGAAAACGCAACGGGTCTTTTAAAAGAAGAAATGCGTCTGCTTGGAGGAATGGTTATTTCCTGTGCAGATGAAAGTTCTGTTCCTGCAGGTGGAGCACTTGCTGTTGACAGAGAAGTTTTTTCAAATAAGGTAACGCAAAAAATAGAGGAGTCTCCTTACATTACCGTAATCAGAGATGAGGTTGTTTCTTTAAAAAAGCTATTATCAGAAAACGATGACTGTGAATGCATTATTATTGCTACAGGACCACTTACTTCTAAAGCCTTATCAGATGAAATTATTGAGATGTTTGGCTTTAAAAAGCTTCACTTTTTTGATGCTGCAGCTCCTGTGATTTTAGAAGATAGCATTGATGAATCAAAAGTCTTCAGAGCCGCAAGGTACGGCAAGGGAACAGCAGACTACATTAATTGTCCTATGAAGCGTGATGAATATTTTGCCTTTTATGAAGAATTGATTAATGCTGAGTGTGCTGATGTTAAAGATTTTGATAAGCTTGATTTATATGAGGGTTGTATGCCTGTTGAATCTATGGCTAAAAGAGGAATAGATACTTTGCGTTTTGGTCCTTTAAAGCCTGTAGGTTTAAGGCATCCCATAACTAATGAAGAATATTATGCGGTTGTTCAGTTGCGTCAAGACAACATAGAGGGTACTTTGTTCAATATGGTTGGTTTTCAAACACGCTTAAAGTTTGGCGAGCAAAAACGAGTGTTCGGCATGATTCCCGGACTTGAACATGCAGAATATGTAAGATATGGCGTTATGCATAAAAATATTTATATACAATCACCGGATATGCTTGATTCAACATATAGACTTAAAGATGAAAAAAATAGTATCGGTGTGCCGATATATTTTGCCGGACAAATAACGGGTGTAGAAGGATATATGGAATCTACTTCATCAGGTCTTATAGCGGGTATAAATGCATCAAGAGAGCTTTTAAATAAAGAAAGAATAATTTTTAAAAATGACACACAAATTGGGGCACTTGCTAATTATGTATCAAGTTATGCAGGGAGTGACTTTCAACCTATGGGTGCTAATTTTGGCATTATGCATTTTGATGTTGAGTCTGTATATGGTAGGGTGAAAGATAAAAAATTGAAAAAACTTTATACAGCAGAAAATGCTCTTAATAGAGTTAAAGAAACATTAATCAATTTTCAGAATTGATAAATTTTTTAATTATAAATAAAAGGTGGACGTTAAAACATGTTAAGGAGAAAAGTTCTATATTTATTTTTAATTCTTTTGCTTTTTGTATTGTTTGTTGCATGTGATATTTTCAAAGACAAGCCGACAGATGAAACATCTACAAATGCGCTTGTTATTATTACAACGTCAAAGATTGAAGAAACATCTTTGGTGACAATACAGCCAACAATGACACCAACCGTTAAACCAACGTCTACAGTATCTCCTACGAATTCCAATACTATTACACCAACAATAAAACCTACCGTAACATCTACATCTACACCTACATCAATACCTACTGCTACACATACAGTAATGCCTACTATTACACCTACATCAAATCCCACAAAAACACCTATAGATCAAGATATTTTGTCAGGATTGAAAATTTGTATAGATCCGGGACATCAAATTAAAGGAAATTACAATAAAGAACAATGTGCTCCGTGGAGTGATGCCTTAAAGACAAAATGTACATCAGGAACAACCGGAAATTTTACAGGAGTAGATGAGTATATTATAAATTTGCAAATTGCCGAAAAAATACGAAATAAACTTGTTGATTTAGGCGCTGATGTTTTAATGACAAGACAGAGCCATGAAGTTGACATATCAAATATTGAAAGAGCTAAAATGGCAAATGAATATGGAGCAGATATTACACTTCGAATTCATTGTAATTCTGCAGCATCAAGTACAGCAGAAGGTATTGATCT
Organism: Clostridia bacterium; assembly: GCA_017522515.1. The sequence continues at coordinate 7,048 of JAFWZH010000329.1, read as the reverse complement.
TTTTGTTCGTGGAAAAGGAACAGGTACACAAGAATATTTGGCACAATCAAATAAGGATTATGCGATTGCCGCAGATCTTCTCGAATATATTTGTAACGCTACAGGTGCGAGAAAAAGATATGTGCACAAAACAGATGATTATACAGGCATAAATTGGTGTGAAAACACATGTATAATTATAGAGTGCGGCTTTTTATCTAATGAGAAAGAAGATAAATTGCTAAACTCCGCTGAGTATCAGGATAAAATCGCAGAAGGGATTAAGAATTATTTCGTATCCTTACATTAATTGCGATCTTCATCACCTAAAAATATCTCGTTATTATATCTTGGACGTTTCTTAGATTCGATGTAAATTTTGCCTATATACTGTCCTATTAAGCCTACAGAAACGAGTTGTACACCGCCTAAAAACCATATTGAAAGCATTAATGATGTCCAACCGGGAACTGTATTTCCGCAAAAATATGCCACAAAGGCATAAACAGCGGCTATTAAGGAACAGATAATTATAATAATACCTAAAGTAAAAATAAAAGTAATTGGTTTAATACTAAAAGAGGTTATTCCGTCAAAAGCAAAATTAATCATTTTTTTTAATGGATATTTTGATTCTCCGGCAACACGTTCTTTTCTGTCGTAATAAACACAATCAGATTTATAACCGATTAGAGGTACTATACCTCTTAAAAACATATTTCTCTCGCTGTAATTGCTGAGCTGTTCGACAGCTCTTCTGCTCATAAGTCGGAAATCTGCATGATTGTATACTGTTTTTGCACCCATTTTATTCATAAATTTATAAAAGCTTTGTGCAGTGGTGCGTTTAAAGAATGAATCTTTTTTTCGGCTGCTTCGTACACCGTATACAATATCGTTACCTTGATAAAATTTATCGACCATTTCAATAATGGCGTTAGTATCATCTTGAAGGTCAGCATCAATAGAGACAGTAATATCACATTTATCTTTTGCAGCCATTAAACCGGCAAAAAGAGCATTTTGATGACCAACGTTGCATGCAAGCTTTAAACCACAAACATATTTGTTAGAAGAGTATTCCGTAGAGATGAGCTCCCACGTGTTATCGCGACTGCCGTCGTCCACAAACAATATACGACTGCTTTCAGAAATCTTATCTTGTGCAACCATTTCTTTTAAAAGCGCAGTCAATTCTGCTGAGGTTATGGGAAAAACCTCGCTTTCGTTATAACACGGAACAACAATATATAAAGTGGCGGGTGTAGTCATAAAAAATCTCCTATAGAATTAAATATTCCCGTCGTACAAGTCGTTGCTTGCAAAAGCAGGTTCACATGTAAGATTATATCCTAATTTTTTACATACAATATCATCACTTTGAGAAAGAATTACAGTAGAATGAGCCTCGCAACCTGAAAGAGCGCTGAGATTTTTTAACGCAATATCAGCAAGTGTATTTGTAACAGCGCAAATGCTAAGAGAAATCAAAACTTCTTCTAGGCTTAAAAGAGGCTTGTCTGTGCCGTAAATATCTTTTTTTAACTTAAGTGTAGGCTCCAAAACAAGCGGAGCAATCATAAGAAGAGCATCGTCAAGTCCGGCAAGCTTTTTTAAAGCATTTAATGTACAACTTGCCGGGGCAGTCATGAGATTAGTTGTCTTTCCCGTTACAATTTCACCATTTGGCAACTCTATTGCCATAGCAGGTGCATTTTTTTCTTTGGCTTTTTTTGCTGCCGCATCAACAACAGGTCGGTCAGTTGGCTTTAATCCAGCTTGGTTCATTATTAATTCTATTTTATCAACAGTTTCTGAATCAAAAAGTCCTTGAATATAATCACAATGAATCTTGTAGTAGCGGCGAATGATCTCGTCGTTTGCAGCCTTACGAACAGCCTCATCATCGTCAATAGCATAAGCAAGCATATTTACACCCATATCGGTGGGAGAATGATAAACATCCTTGCCGAGAATTTTATTTAAAATAGTCTTAACAACAGGGAATACTTCTATGTCTCTGTTGTAATTTACTGTTCTAATGTTATACATCTCAAGATGATAAGGATCAATCATATTTACATCCTTTAAATCAGCAGTAGCCGCCTCATACGCAAGATTAACGGGATGTCTTAAAGGAAGGTTCCACACGGGAAAAGTTTCAAATTTAGCATAACCTGCAGTTATGCCGCGTTTGTGTTCGTGATACATTTGCGAAAGACATGTAGCCATTTTTCCGCTGCAAGGACCGGGTGCAGTAACAACAACAAGTGGTCTTGTTGTTTCTACATAGTCGTTTTTACCGTAACCGTCATCACTAACGATTAAATCAACATTTGCAGGATAACCGGGGATAGGGTAGTGCAAATATGTATTTATGCCACGCTTTTCTAACTTACTACGGAATACGTCGGCAGCCGCTTGTCCTGTATATTGGGTTATAACAACGCTGTTTATTAAAATACCCAAAGAACGTACAGAATCTATAAGTCTGAGCATTTCACGATCATATGTAATGCCCAGATCTGCACGAATTTTATTTTTCTCAATATCCGAAGCATTAATACAAATTATAATTTCACAAATTTCTTTGAATTCAAGTAATAACTTGATTTTGTTATCTGGTTCAAACCCGGGCAATACTCTTGCTGCGTGATAGTCATCAAAGAGCTTACCTCCGAATTCAAGATAAAGCTTGTTACCAAATTGGCTTATACGTTCTTTTATATGTTTTGTTTGTTTCTCAAAATAAATCTTGTTGTTAAAAGCAGATTGCATACAAACATACCCCTTGTTAAGAAAAATAATTATTGTGCTGAATTTGTTCCTGTGTATAAAAAAACAACAATTATTATTATATCATTTTCTGATGTTTAAATCAATCAAAAAACCATGGTAATGTCTAATTTATTTGATTGACATAATTATAAAAAGTGTTAAAATATTATTAACAAAAAATGTAGAAAGGATTTAACTATGAAAGGGAATTTTAAAAGGTTACTTTTACTTGTCTTGGTGTTTTCGATGATTACGACAGCATTTCCTGTTAATGCAGCAGATTATATTCCTGCCGCCAGAAAATCTGTTGTTTTTGATCGCAATTATTATGCCAGATACAGTTCGGATGTTATTCCGGGATTTGGTTCTACCGAGGCCGGATTATACAAGCATTTTTATAATCACGGTATTGGTGAAGGCAGACAGGGCAGTCCTATCTTCAATGTAAAATATTACTTGCAGAATAACAGTGACTTAGCCAATGGTTATGGTAAAACCAATTATGTTCAAGGAATGAAACACTTTGTTAACAGTGGATGGAAAGAGTCTTTCAGAACACAAACGGCTCCTTACGAGAATTTAGGTGAAAGTTTTGAGACAAAAGTTATCGGACAGGACGGTTTGGTATTGGATTATTCAGGAACAAATGCCATTCTTAATACTGCAGCTGCTTTTGATGCAACACAGATTTGGAAATTTACTCGCAACAGCGATGGTTCATATACTATTGTCAGCAAAACTACTGGACTTGCGCTTTCTCTTGAAAGCTACACATACCTTTCAGGTACAAATGTTTGTTTAAAAGAAGTAAGCACGGGAAGAGAACAACGTTGGTATATTCATAAGTACAATACAGGTACATACGTACTTCGTCCCTTGAGTGCACCTTCTTGCGTACTTGAAATGCAAGGTTTAACAAGTAAACCCGGTATTAATGCTGAAATTTATACATATAACGGTGGCAACAATCAATTGTTTAAAATTAGCAATAATACTTCTTTTGATACTGTAACACCCGTTATTTTTGATTCAAATTATTATGCAGAATACAGTTCAGACGTAATTCCGGGATTTGGTTCAACTGCATCCGGTTTATATAAGCATTTTTATAACCACGGTATTAAAGAAGGACGTCAGGCAAGTCCGATTTTCAGCATCAAGTATTATATGCAAAATAACAGTGACTTAGCCAATGGTTATGGTAAAACCAATTATGTTCAAGGAATGAAACACTTTGTTAACAGTGGATGGAAAGAGTCTTTCAGAACACAAACTGCTCCATACATGAATTTTGGTGACACCTTTGAAACAAGAATTGTTTGTGCAAATGGTATGGCTTTAGATTATACAGGATCAAATGTAATTCTTGATACGGCAACAACATTTGATTCTACACAAGTATGGCAATTCACACGTAACAGTGATGGCTCATATACTATTGTTAATAAAACTGCGGGACTTGCGCTTTCTCTAGAAAGTTATACGTACCTTTCAGGCACAAATGTTTGCTTAAAAGAAGTAAACACGGGAAGAGAACAACGCTGGTATATTCACAAATACAGCACAGACAGATATGTGCTTCGTCCCTTAAGTGCACCTTCTTGCGTACTTGAAATGCAAGGACTTAATGTTGTACCCGGTACAAATGCTGAAATTTACACATATAACGGCGGTAATAATCAGGTGTTTGCATTTAACAATATCAATGAAATAGAAACAATGATACCTGTTGATTTGGGTAATGATTTTTATGCAAGAATCAATAACAGTGGCTTGGGAACAGCTTTAGCTGTATCCGGCACAAATGTTGTATCTAATAAAATGGCTGCAAATACTAATCAAATATGGAAATTTGAAAAGAATGCAGATGGTACATACAGAATCATTAATGTGTCTACAGGCAAATCACTTAATGTTGACGGAGGTTTCGGAGTAACAGGAACGAATATCAGTGTTTCTGCAAAAGATACATCAAATGCTCAAAAATGGTATGTTTTTGAGGTTAGTGGTTCATATATTTTTGTACCTAAATGTTCTTCTGCAGCTTCTTTAGATATTACAGACAGTAAAACAGCCGAAGGAATTAATGTCCGTTTGTGTTCATACGGAAACACTGCAGGTCAAAAGTTTGATATCGCTATGCTTAAAATTGATAATAATATCGAAAGTGTTATATGGAATGATACACCTGCTTTTCCTGCAGAGGTTGGTGACACAGTTGACTTAGATTACTACAATGTTCAATTTTCTAAAAACGATAAAATCATAAGTTCTAAAAATATTATTTGGAGCTCTGATGAAATTGCTATTGTAGATAATAAGATTGAAATTAAAACAAGTGGTGTATACAAGCTTAATGCTAAGACAGGTTCAAAAACGATTAATGTTTATATTATTGCGAAGAATCCTTCTGATTCTGATTACACACTCTATTATAATGATTTCAATTCCGGCAGCTTTGATGGATTAAGTGTTAATATGAGTAGTGGCTCAGCAACATTTTCAGGTGGTAAGTTTATTATGAATGGTGTAGGTAAAGTTTACTTGCCTTCATATCTTGCTGATTTCTACAATTATACTATTACTTCTAATGCAACTTTATTATCAGGAGAGTCTGCCAGTAAATGGTTCTCTTTCATGTACAGATTACAAAATGAGAATTTGTATTATCATTATATAGCTAAAGTTGGTACTACTGCATCAAATGGTATTATTCACCAAAAGAGAGAGTCTTCATCAGCGTGGTCATACCAGGCGCAGACACCATATTCCGAAGCGTTAAAAGCTTCTAAGAGTTACTTGTTTAAATTAGAAGCGTATGGTAATACAGCAGGCGGATATATTAACAACAAAAAACTTTTGCGTACTCATGAAATTAATGCACTTTCAAAAGGAAAGCTTGGATTGCAAGTTTACGGCACAAAAGTAGCTTTTGATGATATTAAGATTTCAATTGATTTTAACAAGATATATGATTATATGACAGTTAATAAATATCAAGCTTTGGACAAGGCATCTAATGGTTTGCTTGTAAATGGTATGGCAGATTTTTCCATACTTGCCAGTACAAAAGGATATACATTGTCATTGAAATCAAAGAAGATTGCTATTCTTGCCAAAACAAGTGAGTTCAATCTTTCTCAGGGATGCTGCTCTGATGGTGTATACATTTACGGTGCTATCAGAAACAGTGACGAAACAGGTGTAATAATCAGAAAGCATAAACTTTCAGATGGTTCATATGTTGCAACGAGCAAAGTATTGTTCTTAGGACATGGTAACGACTTGACTTATGATTCGAAAAATAATCGTATCGTTTGTGCACGTGGCGGAACGCTTGGTAATGAGCTTATTTTCATCGATCCTAATACATTGACGATTACAGGCTCTGTTGCTATTGATACATACGCAGGTGCAATTACGTATAACGAGAAATATGATTGCTACGCTATCAGCAGAGGCGGCAAGACGTTAGAAATATTAAATTCTGACTTTGAAATTATCAAGACATATACAAGAACAGATAAAACGGGATATACAGCACAAGGCATGGGAAGTGACGATAATTATATATATTTCCCGATGAGTTATCAGGATAAAAAGAATGTAATAGTTGTTTATGATTGGTATGGTAATTATGTAATGACAATTCAAAGTGACGTTACTCGCGAAGCAGAGAGTATGTTCTGGGTAAATGGTAAATACTATTTCGCTCACAACTATTACTTAGAAGGTATGAATGTTTGGGAAGGAACATTTAAAATTAGCTGATTTGAACATTCAGGTTGTAAATAATATTGCAAATTTGGGTTGAAGTAATTAAGGCTTCAACCCATTTTTTATTACAAATAATCAATTGACAATTTGTATATCAAACGATAGAATAAAAGGAGATAGCTTAATTAAAAAATGATAATTTATCGCAAAGGAGATTTTTATGAGAAAAGGCAAAAAGTATATTTCACTTTTTCTTGCAATTGTAATGGTTTTTACTATGTTACAAGCACCAATTCAATTAGCAACAGCGGTTGAAGCCGGTGAGGACAACAGTCTTACAATTGACGGAGCAACACTTTCTGTTTCAAGTGATATTACAGTAAAGTATCTTTTAAAGAAGAATGCATTTGATAATGCAGGATATAAAGACCCCTATATAGAGGCGACTTATTGTGGTAAAACGACTAAATTAGATGCATTGGTTACATCTGTAAGCGGAATAGAATGTTACGTTTTTTCTTTTAATAATGTTGCGCCACATAAGATGAACGATTCTATTTATACTGTTTTATAC
>JAFWZH010000328.1 GCA_017522515.1 Clostridia bacterium | reverse complement strand
ATTACAGAAGTTCAAGGACGAAAAATCAAGGTGCGGAGAACAGCAGGAACTCTTTGAAAGCTGTATGTGCGATATGACAGCAGTTTCTCAGGCTCTCGCTGGAATGGTGGATATGAGTTCACCTGAATACACTTCCGACCTATTTGATGAAATCATAAATTCCATATTAGTTGAAGATAACCACTTTATATGGAATTTCAGCTATAATAAAACCGCCAACGCTGATATGAACATTAGCGTAGACGGAAACAAACGATGCCCTGTAATTAAAATTGACGGTGAAATTATGGGGACTCCTTCGGGAGTCCCATCTTTTTCATTTGAAGATGGTATTATGGGGATTCCTTCGGGAGTCCCCGACTTTTTACATATATCTGAGAATAATTCTTTGAATTTACCTGCGGAAATCCGCAATAATTCGCTGTTTGCCAAAAACTTATCCCTAATACTCCACCTGCACAGGCTGCACTCAGATAATTAAAGCTTAGGCTTTTGATAATTTCTGAATAATAAATAACCCTCCCTGTTCTATGAATGGGGAGGGTTTTTGTGTGTATAGTAAAGCCGCACCTGAGGCTGCGGTGCGGCTTGGATATGGAAAGAGTTCAATCAGAACATACTTGACACCCATGAACAGAAAAGCATTTTTGACTTTCTGTTTCCGCAATTCTGCCATTAGATTTATCTACTGTTGTTTCAGGGATTGGTATTAAAACATATTCTGTTTCCCATTAAGAATCCTCCAAGACATATATAAATTTCGATTTTATTATACAGCATATGGATTGAAAAAGAAATCTCCCTGACTCTTATGAGTTGGGGAGAAAATCAAATGCACATCTACGCAAGTACCGCAATAACAATCATAATAATACCAGCAAGGCTTACCGAGAGATAACAGCCACGGATAAGCCTTGCATAATGGATAAGCCCCTCGTGATTTTTGATGCAGGTAAAAAGCCGCATATTCTGCGAATAATTAGGCATAAATCGTCTCTCCAGTTCTCTTATTGCAATGCGGCAGTCGTGGAGAAGCATAGTTGACCGCACGTCAAGAAGATAACAAATCATACCAATTATCAAGACTGCAATTGAAATAATAATGGAAAGGGGAAGATTTTGTCCGAATGTAGCGGCATAAACACCGAAAAGTACAGTTTCCACAGCGATGAAAAGCTCGGTGATTTTCATTCGCTGTTCAGCGTGAAGCTGATAGTGATTCCAGTAAAGGGTTAGAAGTTCCGAAGGTTCAAGATTTTTGCTGTTAGATGACATAATTTTTCCTTTCACTTGTATATTTCAGCCCCGTGGTGGAATAATACCAACGAGGTGAGAAAAATGGCAGATGAGGATATGAAAATATACATTCCAAGACCGACAAATTTAACGGAAATCGGCGAGGAATCGGAGGAGGTAAAGGTTTACTCCTCGGAAAGAGCCGCACAATCAGCACAGCTGCCGTAAAATACGGTTTGTGACGGGTCAATGATAAAGCCGTGATGCTGTGCGATATGGTTGTTTATATCCATAAGCTTGTTGCAGTTGAGATGTATCAGCTTTCCACAGCTGCGGCATTTCAGATGAAAATGCTCCTGACATTCCTGCTTGTTCTCGATATACTGATAGCAGGCGCTTGTTTTGCCGTCAATAACGAATTTTCGCACAGTACCTGCCTCTACAAGGCGGTCAAGCTGGCGGTAAATTGTAGCCATACCCACAGGAGAGCCGACAGAACGAAGATAATTGTCAATTTCCTGTGCGCTGGTATGTTTGTCCTTGTTATTTATAAGAAAATCAAGGAGTTTTTCCTTTTGTGCAGTATTATAACCTGAATCTTTTTTCATAAAATCACCCGAAATTTCAAATTATTGCTCTTTAAATTATCCCATAAGAATTGCAGCAATACATCAAGGGCATCTCTAAAAAAATTTTGAGAAAAGGCAGATATGCATGACATCTGCTTTGTTTTTAATCAAACGGTCCTTTAGAGATGCCCTTAATATTTTACCATTTTATGCGATTTTTGTCAAGTATTGACCGCCCTTGCAGATTTACTGTAAGGGAATTTTTGTTTTATATTGTTGTTTTAGGGATTGGTATTAATACACAAAAACCTCCCTACTGCAATAGGGAGGCTTTTAAAGCTATTTTTAGTTGTCCAAAAGTTGTACAAATTGAAAATACAATCTCCGGAAAACACGTAAACACGCCAAATAAATGGGGGAATACTTATCTCTTTGGTAACTTTGCTTGCGGTTATTTCTGGGCAGATTTGAAGTTTGAGTGCTACGGGAGTGATACGTATCAATCTCCACAATTATAATCCTTTTCTTTTTAAATACTTTATTCACTCACAGAAGATGGCTTATCATGTTCAATGTATACAGCTATCGGTGCAACACGAACAATATGATTAGCAGAATCATTTACTTTGAAAAATGAATTATCTACCTCCGATAAACTCTCAAACATTTTTGAGAAGGTAGTTTTATTTTTTTCAGCACGATTATTATTTCTGTAACTTATATTTGTGACTTCACCAACAAGAGTCCACTTCATACACGGCTTATAACCATATAGACTTCTAATATTGTTTGTGGATAATCTTAAATATCGTTCTTCAAGAAGAGCTTTAAATCCAACATCGAAAGTATCATCTTCTAATTCTATGGTAATCTCAATAGAATTGCCATGAAGGTTTTCAATGACCTTAACAATACTATCAGATAACTTTTTATCCATTGTTAATCCATTTTCTTTTGCATATTGATCAATTGTATTTTTGGAAATCATTTTTTTGTCAGATGATTGGCTATTCAATGTTAATGTAGCAAGAGCTATTCCTATTTCATTAAAGTTCTGCATCAAGTGTGATAAATGTTCGTAATCTTCAATAACTACATATCCTGTAATTTTAATAATTGAATTAGGCTTAATATCTTCATGGGAGGTTTTTGCGTCAATAACCTGAATTTGCGGTTGAAGCTTTGCTTCAAGTGTGTTATAAATATGATCAAATAAAACAACATTCTGAACTTTTACAGAAGCATCTATAATTGTTTCTTCCAATTTCTTATCTTTTTTAGCTTCTTCGCTTGAGTAAGAAATAGATTCAACCAAAGACTCTACCACGCCTTCAAATAATTGAGAATATAGTGAATACATTCGATCCTTATCAATATAAATGAAATCTCTAAGCCTTACGTTTGAATTTTTTTCTGTCATTTTCTAAATCCTCCTCAATTCTTTTCTTTTTGTTTTCAAATTCAATAAGTTTTTGTTTGTATTCTAAATGTGCATTGGACTGAAATGAATAAACCATAAATGCTGAAAAAACTATGGTGAAAGTAATCGTCAATGCTATCAGAATAATAATGATTGTATTCATATATTATCACCTTCAATTCTTTCAAGAAATACTTGACAAAACACGCCAATTACAACGCTTGCAAGGCAACCTATTATCGTTAATACGTTAATCATTTGCGGATTGCAGGCAATTCCCAGTGCTTTGCTTATGGTTTCCATTTCGTACGCTGATATACAAATCAGAGAAATGAAAATAAGTGCAACCAGCAAGAATGTGATGTGTGTGCCCGTAACTCCTTTTTTTATGATGGAAAAAATATCTCCAATAGATGTAGCTGCTAAAGTTACAGACATAAATAGTAATTCGCTAATATAGTCGCCCAGATAAATTTCAAGATTAAAAGTAAACCGAAATATGAGCGATAAAAGAACTGGAAGCAACGTTAATCCGATTGAAAATCCAAACCAATTCACTAATCTCTCAGCCATATTTTTCTCCTTATTAAAATATGAAAATATTATAACAGTAATACAAAACTGTCTCTTATAATAAGTATATCTCATTTTTTAGAAATAGTCAATCCTGAATAGGAAGTTTTCTTAACTCCCTCTTATATTTATAATAAGAATTCCCTGAAATTCCAATCAACCTCATACATTCCTTATCTGTTAGTGTTCCATTGAAGTCTCTACTGTACTTTAAAATCAACGGCTTTGCTGCCTTGCTTTTCTTTGTTTCGTAGGTTGTTCCCTTTACCATACCAATTTGTTTGCCGTTTAGACGAGCCGTTTCAATGCCTTCTCGTGTTCTTTGATGAAGATCAGCAACTTCTTTTTCAGCTTGCTCAAATGCAATTCTGATTTGTTTAGAGGCAAGTTTTTTCAAGTAACTATTTACACCGATTAAGATATCATCAACGTCATCTCCTGTCAGCTGCACTGAGTTTGATAGTGCTGATTTATAAGTGTCGGTATTTATATGTGGTTCTTTAAGAAAAACTAGATTGATATCTGCGTCATACATTTGCATATAAAGTGTAATTCCCTCATCAGCGTTTCTACTCATTCTGCTAACACTATCGAAGACCACAGTATCATGTGCTTTTAAATTTCGGTACAGTTTGTTCCATTCTGGGCGGTTTGCAGATGTACCTGTATATTCTTCTTTTATAATAATAGCATCAAAAAATATTGATTTTATATTTCTTATTTGTCTTTCAATCGATTGTTTTTTTGTGCTTATTCTACAGTAGCCGTAAGTCATTTTTACTCCTTTTTTTATTTGTTATGTATATCTTGATATACATAACCCCTATGTAAAATGATATTTTGGATCCCATTTGAATGAAAGATGAATAATATTTCATCAACTTAAATCTAACGTTCGTTAGAATTGCTATAATTATTATATCATATTTTTTGAGCGGTGTCAATAGTTTTGATAGAGTTTGAGATGAGGTTACTTTTGATATAGATTACTTGCAATTTGATTGATAATATGATATAATTATTATAATAAGTAATATAAGAAGGAGTGTCTTCAATGCCATTTAAAATTATTGTCGGTGATTTGTTTGAACAAAATGTTGATGCATTTGTGACACCAGCAACTCCACTTTCTGGTCCAACATCTATATTTGCAAAAAAATTTTTTCACTTGGCGGGGTATGACGAACTTATGACAGCACGTATTGAATTAGGAGAATTACCAAATGGTAAAGCAGGTGTTACACCGGGATTTAATTTAATGGTGAAAAATATTATCCATGTGTCCGTTCCTGAATGGTTTAGCGGTTTTTGTGATGAACCTATACATCTGTCTTGTTGTTACTGTAATTCATTAAAGAAAGCGACAGAGCTGAATTTAAAAAGCATTGCGTTTCCATTGCTCGGATCAGGAACAAACAGAATTCCACCTGATATAGCATTTCAAATCGCTATTGAAGCTATTACAGGATATATTAGAGCACATAATCTAGAAATTCGTGCATACTTGATTGTTTTACCAAACATTCTTGCCTGTCTACCGCCTAAACAGATCAATATAATTAACCAACACTCTGGGAATAATGTTCTTGATACAACTTATTCCTCACCCAAAGAAATATTTTACAAATATATTGATAGAATTAAAAATCCCACAGCTTTTGCTAATGCTATTGATTACGCTCCAAGTACTATTAGTAGAATTGTCAATAAAACAGGAAAAGGAAGACCAAATAAAAATACAATTCTTTCAATTGCGATAGGGTTACAACTCTCAAAAGATGAACGACATGATTTTATAAATAGTGTTCATTATCCATATCCATTTGATAAACGTGATCAACGTCTTGAAGAATTGCTTGATCAATATCATAAAGAGTATAATATACGCAAGATTAATGCAATTCTTGCAGCAGAAAATCCTGATTGGACTTTAATGAATAAAAGCAAAAGTTCTGATTTGAAAGAAAAAACAACAAAACACCGCCAAAAACAATATGAATTGGACATTTAACAAAAAACGCTATCCTTCGAGATAGCGTTTTTTGCATTTATTTTGCAAAAGCATTGCACGGTTTGCAACAAAATTCCGACAAAAATATGCTATAATAAAACCACACCAGCAAGAAAGGATGATTTAATGAACACAAAAGCCTATATTGAAGAAATTACGGGAGGAATGTGCCTAATTCCTCTTGAAAGCAGATTTTTTACAGACAGATGTATTTTTCTTGATGAGCCGATTACTGTTGAAACATCAGTATCCTTTGCAAAAGCTATGCTTTGGCTTATGAAGTCCCCTGAACCGATTACTATTTGCATTAGCTGTTCGGGCGGAGAGGTGAATGCAGGACTTGCAATCTACGACCTTATTCAGAGCTGCCCGAATAAAATCTATATGTACTGCATTGGACAAGCATGCAGTATGGCAGCGGTACTTTTGGCAGCAGGGCAAAAAGGAAGAAGATTTATACTTCCTCACAGTAGTGTAATGATACACGAAGTATTGCTAAGTAGTGGTATAAGCGGTTCGGCAACATCTATATCCAGAATTTCCGATTCAATTATTGAAACAAGAAATCTTGTTAATGGAATTCTTGCAAAGCATACCGGAAAATCAATTGAAGAAATTCTACGTGCCACTTCTTTTGATAATTTCCTCAATGCTAAAGAAGCTGTGGAATTTGGTATATGCGATGAAATCGTAGAAAAAGTACAAATAAACGAGGTGTGAGTATATGAAAAAAACTTATATCAATGATACATTTATTCCAATTGAAGCCACCGAAGAGGAAATAGAAGAGATTTTAAAGGAAGCTGATAAAAGAGAAAAAGCCTTTTATGCCAGAGAGGATTTCCTTGACAATGAATTATGTATAGCTGAAAATTGCAGCTATAGTCTGAATGACTACGAAACAAAGCTGAATAACAATGTACTTGTTGTCGGTGGGAGTGGTACCGGTAAAACACGTAATATCATTACCCCAAATATATATCAGGCTGTAGGCAGTTATATTATTTCAGATCCTAAAGGCAAATTATATAAAGAATATTCATCTTATCTGCGAAAAAAAGGATATAACATTATACATATTGACTTTACACATCCTGAACAGGGAGGCTGTTATAATCCTCTATGCTACCTCAAATCTACACAGGATATCCTGAAAATGTCTGCTGTACTTGTCAACGAGAAAACTTCTATTGGAACAAGAGCCGATCCATTTTGGGACGCTATGTCAACAATTATGATTTCTGCACTTATTGCCTATATGCTGGAAACCGATTATCAGCCATTTAATTTTAGTGGCATTCTCCAGCTTATCAGAGAGGGGGAACGTGATGATTGTGAAAGCAAAGTATCACCGCTTTCAGAAAGATTTGACAAGTTGAAAGATCAGAATCCTGACAGTTGGGCGTGCAGACAGTTCGATTATGCAAATCAGGCTCCATATAAGACGTATGACTGTATTCGTGCAACATTGGCTGCTAAATTTGCAAAGCTTGATACTGTGGAATTGCAGTATATGATGAGTGGTAATGATGTAGATTTTGCTGCAATAGCAGAAGAAAAAACAGCGGTATTCGTTACTGTAAGCGATACTGACAGAACTATGGATGTACTTGCAAATATTTTTTTCACACAGGCAATGCAGAAGCTCTGTGACTATGCAGACAATGAGTGTCAGAATAGTGTGCTTCCTATTCCGATAAGATTTATTCTGGACGATTTTGCAACAAATTGCAGAATTGAAGAATTTCCCCGTATGATTTCTACTATTCGTTCACGTGGAATTTCTGCAATGCTTATGATACAGTCAGAAGCTCAATTAAAGCAAGGGTATGCAGATGATGATAAGACAATCATATCTAACTGTGACACTTATGTTTATCTTGGAGGAAACGATGTGGAAACAGCATATCATGTCAGCCTGAGATGCAATAAGGCTTTAAAACAGGTATTGTATATGCCTGTGGGAAACTGTTGGGTATTCCGCAGAGGTTCACAGCCTGTGTACACGACCTTGCTTGATACGGATAGATGTATCCGTGAAATGACAGGATAATGAAAAAGGCTGCTGTGCAGCAGCCGATGTTGTTATTCATATTCTCGTTCTCTTTTTTTACTAAGAGAACGATTTTGCTCCATATTTTTCTTGCGGAGTAAGGCGGTTGTACTTTCAAGTAACTGAATATCTTCATCTGTAAGTCCACTTACATCCAATACCTGTGCTTCTGTTTCGATGCCAAGCAGATAGTCGGTAGAAACATGAAAAACCTTTGCAAGTTTAATGAGAATTTCTGGTGAGGGATTGCGTTCATACAATTCATAGTTGCTGATAGCGGCTTTAGACACCCAAATGCGTTCAGCTAACTGCTGTTGTGTAAGTCCTGCTTTCTGACGAAGCTCTTTGATACGTTTACCAAAATTCTGCATTACTCTGTGCCTCCTTGTGAAAATATGGGAAATCTGATTAATAATATTATATCACATAGTATATCTACGTTTATAGATATCTTGTAAACAATCTGTTGACATTTGTTGGGATATGTGGTATAATGTTAAAGCAATATATAATTCAAAACCGAAAGGAACGTTTATTATGAAAAAGAATTGTTTTAAAACAACACTTGCAGGTATAATGGTTGCTGCTATGTGTATCAATCTCACAGCCTGCGGAATTAATGAAAAAGTCGATGATAAAAAAGAGATTTCTGATTCGACTAATGTCACAGATGAAAAATCCGAAACAGCGAATGAAATCGAAACAGCTTCTGAATCAGTTGATTTTCAGACAGAATTGACAAATAACAGTTTGTTTGATTATGAAGTACGTTTGAATGGAGAAGTAATAGCTTTACCAGTTAAAATGAATGATATTCTATCTCGTGGTTGGACTATAACAGAGGAAAGTGAATTGCGTACAGACCTTATCAAAAATGATTCTGCTATCAGACTTTTTGATATTAAAGAAGAAAACGGCGAAAAAGTTGCACATTCTGCCACTTTTACTGGAAGTTACTATGAATCTGACAAGGTATACGTTTGTGAATTACCGAAAGGCATTGCTTTGGGCGATTCAAATGCTGATGATATAATTGCTACTTATGGAGAGCCGGATGAAAAAATGTCCTTAAGTAATTCAAAAGTACTTGCATATTATGATCCTTCTGAATCTTCCACAGCTAATCGACATAAAGAAAGTAGTGTGGTTGCGTTTGAAGTCAATAAGGATGGCAGGTTATTTGATGTAACACTTAAAAATTTTAAATAATGTAAAATAAAGGAGTAAATACTATGAAAAAGACATTAATTATTGCAGGCATAATGGCTTCGGTCATATGTGTAAGTTTTACATCTTGCGGTACAAAAAAAGCAGATGTAAGCGGAGGTTTTGAACTTTCATTCAGCGGTTATGACGGCTATGGTACTGCAACCCTTTCAGATTCATATTCCTGGGTTGATGATGTGATTCAAAATTATGGCACAGATTTAAGCGGTATGGAGCTTATTGCTTTTGACGCTGCATTGAGAAGTGCAGTTGATTATACAATTACTCCCAATGAGGCTATTTCTAATGGCGATGAAATAACTGTATCGGTTGACGTTGATAATTCTTTGCTTGAAGAATATAAAATTGAGTTGACAGGCGGTACTGCTGCGTTTATTGCTGACGGTCTTGATGAAATTGAGGAAATCAACCCTTTTGATGATATAACAATATCTTATGATGATATTGCTCCTCGTGCCAAGGCGACTATTGATACAAATTCATTTGATAAATCACTTGTTTATACATTAGACAAGGACAGTGGACTTTCTAATGGTGACATAATTACAGTAACTGTTTCTCCAAAATCAGAAACAATGGAGGAATATATCCAGAAATACGGCAAAAAGCTTGCTGAAACAGAAAAAACTTATACTGTTGAAGGACTTTCGACTTATGCTTCCGCTCTTGATGATATACCACAGGATACAATTGATAAAATGGACAAAACATTTCAGGAGGCTTATGCGGCAAAAATTGCAGATCTTGGTACAATAGAGAAAATGGAATTGCTCGGCAACTATGTTCAAACTGCAAAAAGCAGTGATACATCGCCATATAACCGCTTTTATTTTGTATACAAGGTAACAGCTGATTTTTCTGCGGAAGATGCAGAGGTTGGGGTGCAGGAGTACTATTGGTGTGCTTATTACGAAAATATCATCATAATGCCTGACGGTACAATATCTGCTGACTACGAGGATTTACATATGGGTTCACATAATTTTGATATGCTCACAGTAGATGTCTGGTATGTGGAGGGCTGCAAAGATTTAGAAACATTATATCGTTATAATGTAACTGAAAGAAGCGGCGAATATGATTGTATTTCAACTGTAAAATAATCAAGTGGAGGAATATTATGATAAATTACGAAGATATGCCTGAATCAGCACAGAAAACTTATAGAATGAACAATGCTGTCAGAAAATTCACGATGAAGCTTACATGGTTTACAATTCCTTTGGTGTTTATATTGTGCTGTATTGTATCCATAGAAGCAAATGCTTTTCCTAAGGAACTGCTAACCGACCTTGAAGTAGGCTTATTTATAGGCAGTGCAATTCACGGACTTATTCATTCTGGATGTATTATCAAAATAGCATACAGAAAAGTCAAAGATTGGACTCTTACACTCGGTGCTTTTTTTGGATTGTTTGCACTTATACCCATACTTCTTATAATTATTGGTGTGCCATATTTATGTGCTATTTTTGGTGGAATAGTATTTGAAATAATTGATACAATACGCTATTTCAAGAAAATGCCACTCGTTTATAAATGGGAACATAAACATTTATTAAATGAATAAATAAGAAGAACAATTTCAACACATCAAAACATATATAATTAAAGGGGCTCAACAAAGCCCCTTTAATTATATAATCTTGAACATCTTTTAAATGATCAAGTTTTTTTAACATAGTTTTAAATTTCTCTTTTACAATTAATAAATAATATGGTTAAACCTCAGAAATTCGACATTTTTACGGTGTTTAATGAAATTGTGAGTGCTACTTGGATGATGTGTAAAAACGGCTTACTAAGTCAATACAATTTACTTTTAATTAAGCAGTCATGATGTTATTCAGCAAATAAAGCTCCGATTTCTTTAAGCGTAAGTGGTTCTGCAAATACTTCAACCATATAATTCTTGTCATTGATATATTCCCATGGATACACTTCGCTCATTTGTGAGGATTCTCCTGACATGTGCTGCATTTGCCATTGTAGCTCTGCAGCGTATGCATTCTCTGTGAGATTTTCTATTGATGTAAATCTAATTGAATACTTTCCAGAAGGTATATCAAGGCTTATTTCCATATCTTTAACATTATAAAGCTCGATATTCATAATTTCTGTTAGGCATTCTATGATTACATCATATACACCATCCCAGTCTATATCGTTTTGATTAATCGTAGTCATAAAACTATAAATATAGCTATCAACACGTTTCTGTTGAGCCATTGATTTTTTTCTTGGTTGTCCAACAATAAAACTATGCATTTGCTTGGTAAATCCTATAATCATCATTCAAAATCTCCTTTACTTGTTGTTTTGTATTTTGCTTTTGACAGAAGTTCCTGCGTTCTCTGCTGCTCTGCCTTCCCAAGTTCTTGTGCCTTTGCCAGTTCCACAGCAAATGCGGTTCGGCGGCGTTGCAGATAACGTTCATCTTCATCACGCTGCCGCATCGGGAAAGTTACTGGTGATAATCTCCGTTGTACCTCTGCTTCGGCGGTTATAATCAAATTGGCGGTCGCACTTTTAAGTTGTTGCACCCTCTTGCTGAACAATATTTTTTGTCGGGAGAAAGTTTTGGCATCTGCAATGGTTTTCGCTTCACGAGCGTCCGCAGACCTTTCTTTGCGGACAGCTTCGCCAATCCTTTTATTAGCAGTAGCCATCTTGCGTTCGGCTTCTGCACGAATTGACTTTACAACAGCTTGGGTATTTGCGATAATTTCTTCGGCAGCTTTCACTTTTGCCTTACCTTCGCCAGTTAAAAATGACTTGACTGCTTTCAAGCCTTTCTGCTCTGCACGATGTTCCCAAGTTTCCTGATGCGGCTTTGAAGAATGCTCCGAGGGCTGAATAGAAATTATATCTTTTCCAAGAATCGAATCTGCCATTTCCTGAAAAAATATTTCGAGTATTTCACGGCGGTCACGCAGCCATTGCTTGTATGGAGTGTTACCGTACTTTTCCTTTGTGTCACGAGTAAAACCGAGCTGTTTTAATGCTCCGTCAAGTGAGACTTTTGTTGTAAGTCCTCTTTTGCTTTCCGCAACTGGGATGAAGTCAATGTGCAGATGTGGTGTTCCGTTTTCCACTTCGTCCATGTGAATTGAAGCGTGAAAAATTCGCAGTGACGTATTATCATTTTTCCACTTTTCAAAAGTTTGAATCAGCGTTTCCTTATAAAACTCATCAGTTTTTTCTCGTCCAAGCTGTTCGACCAATTTTGCATAAGTTTCGTGATCGCCGAGTTGCAAAATTGCTTCTTGTACTTTGCCTTTCTGCTCCTCAAAATAATCTGCAACAGTTATCATACGGTCGGGATGCTTCTTTGCGTTCTTCTCATTATATGCCAAAATCGCATCCGTAAAAATATCATAGAACCACTTTCGGAAATCTTCGCTGACAAGCAACACATTCATCGGCGTTCTAGTCGGGTCGATATGACCGTCCTTGTTCCAATCTTTGTAGTTGCGAGTGTTGTGCTTAATGCTGTATTTCTTTCCGAGGTGCATACTCGCTTTACACTCTAACATTGTAATCCCTCCCTAAATCGTATCATATCATTTATTGTATTTGTGCCACTCCGCCGCATCGTCACTCTGATGTATATAACTCCGTGACGAGTTATGTTGCAGAGCTATCGATACTGCTTCGGCACGGTTACTCACCCCTTATAAAACATCCCCAAAATGCTAATATTAGCAGTGGGTGAGTAACTCAATGGCACTTTGGGAACCCCAAAGCACATTTCGCTCTCCGAGGGGCAAGGGCTTTGCCCTGCACTCACTCTGCCGAGGGTTTTAAGAGCCGTTCCCGCTCTTAAAAATCTTACCCTCTCGTATATTGGATAACCTCAGAGCCGTCTGCTGATTAATCATCATATCAAAGGTTAAACCTGAGTTTGATAGCTTGCCAGTAATACTCTGCGAGCGGCGAGTTAAATATCTCTTCAACTGTGTACATCTTGGCAGAAGACGTAAACGCTCCGTCGGAGTAGCAGCCATTCCACAGGTTAAAGGAAAGACGTGTTGTCTTTAGTGATGTGCTTGTCTGCCAACTCTTTTTGAGAGCATCAAGTTTTATGCTGTCATTATCAAAGTCAAAACAATCGTCAATATGGTCTCTGGTGACAGTATCGACTGTCAGCAAATAAGCAAGGCTAATATGGCATACATCGCTGTTTTTTAGCCGTCTGACGCTGTCCGTAAAAGCCTGCCAATGAGCGTTGTCGCAAAACATTTTTTCGGTCATTTAAGTAATCACTCCATTTATCTTTATATTCTAATAGCATAAAATCATTTATGCTATTCCACGACTGAAAACCTTTCAGCAAAAGCACTTTACCGAAAATCTCTTCATCGTATTCATCTGTGCAAATAAAATCCTCTTTCATACCCTGTGCTATGCTAAAATTGCCCTCATACAATAAATCGAGTAAAGCACGGATATGATTTGCTACATTGTAGGTATCAGTTTCGGATAAAAACGGAATACTCATGTGGAGTTCAATTCCATAATCGCCCCATATACTCTGCTCGCTTTCTTGCAATGATAAATTCTCCCATCGTAAGCCAGAGCAGTGCCAGTCGCCGCAAGTATTAAGTTTGCAGGGGAGATTTAGTGCGTGTATTCCAGTAAGGTATTTCATTTTTACTCCTCTTTTTCTCTTGCAATTTCTTCTTTTGCCTCATCGGTAAGTCTCACAGCTTCCTCGGATGTAGGATAATAGCCATTGCCATTATAAAACTTCTCTTGTGCTGCTTCACAAATCTCACGGAAAGAGGGGGCTGATAAATTAAAGCGTTCATCTTGTTTCTCACGCATAAACGCTTGTAGTTCATTTATTGTCTTTTGGTAAATGGTATATTTTTGCGGCAATTTCTCTTTAAGTTTTTCGGGGGTGATTATCCAGTCATTAAGCCTTATTGAAATTGAACCATTAAGGAAATCGATTGCCATTTCAAATGAGCCTTCCGAGTTTTTTACAAAACATTGGACGTTGCCTATTTTTCCACAGCGACTTGTTAAGTAATCCATTTGCGAAAGCGGTTCTCGTATCTTTGTTTCAAAAGCTTCCATTAAAAGAAAGGCTTCATTTGACGCTTTTTTTAATTTTGTAAATTCAAGCTCTTTTTGGGAGATAAATACATCTTTTGTAAAGAGCTTATCTGTTGACAATATAGCTTCTGCCTGTTTTCTTACAATATTTTCAAGAATGTGAACTCTTTCAGGAGAAAAAGTATTGTTTCCTCTGAATTTAAATGTGAAATCCTTAATATCCTTTACTCTTTCACGGATTATATCATTGCAGGCAATTTGTCCCATTCTCGTGAAATCATCACCAAATACAGGTGTTCGAGCATATAGGATATCTCCGACATTTGACAATTCATCATCTTTAACGTGAGCAAGCAAGGAAATATTTAAGTCGAATATGGGGGACATTTTTACAAGTTCCATTGTGTCGTTATTAAACATCATTCCGAAATTTCCTGCGTGCCTATCTTCGTTGAAGCACAACGCATCAAGAACAATCATTTCACGAAATTGTTGTTCAGCTCCGTGTTCGATGAAGTAATAGAACATATCTTCAAAGTTCATCTTTTTTACATCGGCAAGCTTTGCAAACGAAACATAGCCATACTTTTCATTAGTGAAAAGATTGCAACGTGAAGCAAGCTTACCGTGAAGTCTTGTAAGTTCATAAGAAACTGCATTAGGACAAATTATCTGTGCAATTTCTGAGGATAAGACCTCACAATAAGGTTCAAGCCCTGCGTTGGAAAACCCCTCACTACCTCTTTTGTAAATAAAGATGTCGCTTCTCCATTCTCCTGTTTCAGCTTCTTTTCGAAAACACTTTCTAAAAGAACCTTCACAAGCAAGTTCTGGTGATGTTGACGAAAATACTGCATCATATAATCCAACACCTTTAAAAGCCAATTTCGAGATGGCTTCAGTGAATTGATTTCGATACAGCGATATTTGTTCCCAGGAAATCTGTTCGGTATCAGTCTTTACTCAAAATGTATCGTTTATAGTAGCAGCGTGAGTTATACGTATAAATCCTTCATTATAATAACAGCCCAACCTTTTCATTATTTCAGTAAGGTGCTTATTATGTTTTAAGGATTTACGACCATCTAGCCAAGTGTTAATATCGTCAAAGCCATAAGGCAATTTACCCAAAGTTTCGTTTACTTTAAAAGAAGTGCTGATACTCAATTCTGATTCAGGTTTTTGTCAAATGTAGCAACGATATTATTTTTATTCATTAATAAATACATTGTATCACTCCTTTTCTGAATAAATCTTCGCAAGCTTATAGAAAGTAGACCGCTTTAAACCAAGCTTCTCCATACAGCATTTGGCGGTGATTTTACCACCTTTCCAGTCAAGATAATTTTGTTCCCAATCTTCTGGAAAAGCGAGTTGCGGTCTGCCTACAGGTCTCTTTGTCTTTACGCTTACTTTTTTAAGTTTGCCGTCCCTTGTCAGCTCTGAGCCATACGGCATTGATGCTATACCTTGCCGCTGACGTTCTAACGTTGTCTGTCGTTCCTTATCAGCAACAAATGCAAGGAGCTGTAATACAATATCGGATATAAGCCTGCGTTCCAAGTCGTTTTTGTTGTCGGTATCGAGTATTGGCATATCAATCACTTTAATATTTGCTTTTAAGGTTTGAGTGATATGCTGCCATTGCCTTTGTATTTCCGCATAATCCCTACCAAGCCTGTCAAGAGATAATATTACAAGTGTGTCTCCCTCACGGAGCATCGGGGAGGTTGTATCAGTTCCCACGAGGCTATTGTAGCCTTTACGGTCAAAGGTTTTGCCACTCTGCTTGTCCGTGATGATGTTGCGCTCATCAGGCACAATCTCACGTAGGGCTATAATTTGTCGATCAAGGTTTTGCTCTTTCGTGGATACACGAGCATATCCATATATCATTTTACCATTCTCCTTTTCTATTATCTATTATATCATTTTTGTCTATAAATGTCAATACTATTTTCGGATATATCTGAAAATTATTTTATACTTTTATAGACATAAAAAGACGGCATTTGAGTACACTCAAACACCGTCTACAAAAGGGTAGGTTTATAGACGGTGTTGAGAGTAAATGACAGGAACTGTTGTTAAGTGAAATCTTTTATGTATAAATGTGAAACCCCCGTCGAGTTGATACTCGATAGGGGCTACGTATTACAGTACTACAAAGTTTTGGGAATTGTGAAATTATGATTACTTTACTTTCTGAAAATAAACAAATACTCGTGAGCAATCAGCAAAAAGTTGTATTTCACGCTGTTTGTTTTCCAATATCCAGTTGCTCTGCAATTATGCTGTTCCTTTATGATAAGTTCTTTCAAAGTAAAGCCTGCATCCTGAAATATCTTCATTACATCAAAGCTCATGGGAATCATACAGCCTTTCTGACGAGTATCGCCCATAAGAACAGCACAGAATTTGCCTTTCTTCAGAACACGGAAGCTTTCTTCTGCGACAGGCTTCATTTGTTCAAGAAAATCATTGACTTTAAGCTGTGATAAATCTCCGTCTATGCCCTCACTATACTTGATAATATCAGCGTATGGCGGATGAGTGCAGATAAGGTCGATGCTCTCGTCGGGAATACCGTCAAGATTACGAGCGTCACCTTTCTTGATATAAACCTTACCCTTTGCAGGCTCATAGTCGAAAGAGGTTTTCTCCCGACAGCGTTCAAGAGCAACATCATTTATGTCGATACCGATTATATTACGGTTGAGCAGTTTGGCTTCAACAAGAGTTGTTCCGCCGCCTGCGAACTGGTCGAGAACTAAATCTCCCTCCTGAGAGTAACGGAGAATGATGTTTCTCGGAATATATGGCGACCAGTTTCCTCGCCATTTTGCATCGTGTGTAGCCCAATCTCCACGCTTTGGAAATGACCAGTGGGTTGTCATTTCAAGTTCGAAGTCATCGGGGTGCCATTTGACTATTTTTTTCATATCATAGTTCCTCAATTAAACTTGATATTGTTAATTCGTTTGATGACGGCTTAGAATATCTATTTAATATCTCCATTCCATATAAGAACATGTTTTTTTGATAGAAAAAAACAGAATTAAGTTCTTCATCGTTAAACAGTGGTAATTCGTTTATTGGTTTGGATATATACTCATTATTAATTAATTTTTCAACATCAAAATGTTTACGGATTATCAGATCAATATTATTTTTTTGTTCTTCTGAAACAGTGTTTTTTGATAGATTTAAAAATTTACATAAATAATAAATATTTGAATAGTAAATTTTATCTTTGTTTTCTTCATCCATAGAAATAACACCTACTAAATATAATTTGTTATCACTAGAGATTTTTCTTATAACAAACTCGATAAATAAAATATCAAGCGTTTTTAATGTGAATTTATCATTTCCATTTTTCTCTTTTATTTCAGCTAAACCTGGTAAAAGAATGTTGTTAATAAAACGTTCAGGTTGCATATCATAAAGCATTTTATAGTATGTTTCATGGTTAATAATATCTTTGGATAATTTGGTCTTGAATAATTTTACCTGTTTATCATCGATTAATCTGCTCGTTGTATATACAGCCGCAAAGTATTCTTGGAAAGAACGATGAACAAAACGATAAGATAAGCCATCTTTTACCAACATACAAACATGCTGAAGTAAGTCTTGTTGAAAGTCGTTGGAGTCAAATAGTATATCAGGAAATTTGTCTTGTGCTTTTTGTAAATAATTCAACAGTGTTACATCGGTAAATTCATATTCATTTTGAATATATGAAATAAAACATATATATGAAAAAATTAATTTAAATTTTTCGTAACTTAATTTAGTACATGTTTCACGTTCATAAACATCCTTTAGGGCATCATGTTCTCTAAACAATACATTAAAAGCGCGTTCATAAAAATCATTTAAAGTTTCAGGAATTTTAGCATTGCTTTCAAATGTCAAAAGCATTATTGTGAGTAAAAGAGGATTTTCAGCAAATGACTTATGTTTATCATAAAGTGTGTTATCCAATTCTTTCAAAAATTTGTCTTTTACCGTTTCATCATATTTAATTTTACTTATCAATTCGATAGCTTGTTCTTTTGAAAGCGGAATGGATGTTAGTTCATCAAAACCTTCCCAACCGATAAATTCCCGAGATGGTCTTGAAGAAACAATAAATTTATTTTTATGATATTTATCAGAAAAATCTTGAATTGATTTGGTAATTTTGCCAGCAACATCTTTTTTTACTTCATCGTATCCATCTAAAAGTATTATATAACCACCCTCGTTTAAACTGTATTCAAAGTATTCTTTTTCTAAATTAAATCCATTGTTTTTTAATGCGTTATATATAGCCTCTTTTATTGGATCTTCTTGTTGATTTAATTCAACAGAACGCAATTCAATTAATACAGGAATATAATTAGTGTTGTCGATAGTATTAAGAAAGAAATGATGCATTAATGTTGATTTTCCAATGCCACCTGTTCCAGTAATAATAATTTTATTTGTCAAATTAATAACATTATTTATATCTGACGAATCTACTATATTATCACCATATTTCAAATTCACATTAACATAAAACGAATACAATTCTTCCCTAATATGATTGTACAATATTGTCTTTATTTTACCATATTTTTCTTTAGTGCGTAATAAGTATGTTTCGTATGCTATACCAAGTAAAATATTTTGCTGTGTGTTGATATCTTTAAAATATTTTTGCACCTTGTTCCAAGCAAATTTTATCCCATCTTCAATCAAATTAGTTGCAACATCCGTCGCAACATCTCCAGTATTTATTAGTCTTGACATATTATATGCTCCTTAATTATATTTTATGTATTATTCCAGTCTCCAAATCATCAATGGAGTAAATATGTTCCATAGCGTCAAATGTTTCCTCAAGGTTATGCCTTGCGCTTGTCCAACCTGAGCCGTCTGTAAACCACACAAACTCAAAACCGTCAATAGTTGCCGCTTCCTGAGCAATCTGCTTATAGCTTCGTGCGGTTTCGTTGAGCTTTGAGCCACCGCTTGCATAGAAATTCGTTTCAATGCCGTAAATAACCTTGTCGGTCTTGATTACAAAGTCGAAACGCTTTTCCGCCTTGCCTTGATTAGAAATCGCAGAGAGGTCAATGTTCCATTTCTCCGTGATTTCGTGAATATACATCTCCTTGAAATAGGTCTTGTCCTTTTCATAGCCAGCCTTAACAATAAAGCTTTCAACTAAATCTTCCATAAGATGTCCGCCACGATTCTTTCGCCCGTTGGAGTCAAGCCCTGTTTCAACACCCGTTACATAGTCAACTAGGTTGTTGATGATATGATTTTCAAGCAGATCGAAAAGCCCTGTTTTTTGCATAAATTCTGCATACTGTTCAGCAGTACAGTTTGCGTTTTTGAAGTTGTATGTGTAATCTCCGTCATCATCCATAGCGTAGATTTCGTTCGCTCTAACGGCAAGCAAAATAGGGATACATTTCAGCGTTTCGGGATATTTCGCAATGATATTTTTGAAATCATCCTCAATATTCTTTGAGCCGATGAGGGAGTTGAAGATATTAAGTTCAACCTTGATTTCATTGACATTGCGATATACCTTGTCGAAATCTATGTAATATCCGTAATTGGCGATGCTGCCACGGAATTTTGAGAGCCAGTCTTTAAAGTTGCGTTCCATAATACATTTCTCCATTAAGTTGTCGGAAGGAGGGTTACTCCTTCCGATACTGTTTATTCATCGTCGTCGTTTCTGCCTGAACTTCTGCATTCTCTGCACCAAGATTGAGGAATCGTTCTACCGTCGCCCATATTTCTATAACCGAAAAGTTCCTCAATCTCATCCTCGCCGTGTGCAGTTTTACCACAGTTAGGGCATTCTGCATATTCACCATATGGCATATCCTTCACCTCGCTTTCTTAATTAACAATTACAAATCAAAAGTTCGTTTATATTACCTCTGCCAGTAGCTTTACTATTAATCATACGCTTGGCAGGAACACGCATGATCGTATAACTTGAATACAAATCATCAAAGAAACTGTCACTTTCATCGCTATTCTTTGGAT
>JAFWZH010000327.1 GCA_017522515.1 Clostridia bacterium | reverse complement strand
TATAAGGAAGCTTCAAAGTGGATATTATTGGCTGCAGAACAAAATGACATATCATCGCAAAGTATTATGGGGATTATCTACCATAATGGCGATGGTGTTGAACAGAATGATGAAGAGGCGGTAAAATGGTGGCGTTTAGCTACTGAGCAAGGTTGTGCTGATGCCCAATACTTTTTGGGCTGTGCTTATGCAAACGGTGACGGTGTTGAGCAAAACTATGAGGAGTCTGTAAAATGGTGGCGTTTGGCTGCAGAGCAAGGGTGTGCTGGTGCCCAATATTATTTGGGCTGTGCTTATGAGGATGGCGATGGTGTTGAGCAAAACTATGAAGAGGCTGTGAAGTGGTATCGTTTAGCGGCAGAGCGGGGCGATGAGGATGCCAAAGATGCATTAAAGAGATTACAAAATGAATAGATTAGAGGCGAAATATTTAAGAACAGAGAAATTCAGTAACAAAAATTTCTTTATCGAAATCAAACTCTATGAGGGTGGGCTTGCTAGGGGGCGTTGCAAGTGTAAGCGATGTGCTGTGGAAGAGAAGATGTGGAAATCGAATGGTTACCCGCTTTTGTACTTCCCTAGTTATCACTGGATAACAATTGTGGAGTGGAAGGAGTTCTATAATTGTTTTACCACCGATAAAACGGCAAGGCGATGGGTGAGGCGTTTGATGCAGCATAGCTTTAAAGGGCTTCTCCGTCCTAACGGCGAGATTGACCATGATAAATTTGAAATGGAGCATGACCGTAGTTTATCAAGAAGCCGCGAGTATTACCGCCTTAATGCGGAGCAGTTGCTCACTATGAAACGCAGTTTGCCCGGCTTTTTCTACCCCGGAACTTTCCGTACCGAGTGTGATAGATGTTATAGCGATGTGCTGAGAATATCGTCGAAGGAGAAGTATAAGAATTTTAGCCCGCCTGCTCACCCTGTGGGCTATCGTAAATATTTGAACGGGAATTTGCGCGTGCCCTTTAAAAGGTATTTCCCAATAGAGGTACTCAAAGCCTTTTTGCAGGAGTTTGACCCTAAATTCTATGCCCAGGTGTGCGAGAAACGCACTATTGACGATTGCAACATATGGCTGGAATATAAATTCCTGAAAGGCGAAAAACCCGAGATGCGCATCTTTGTGCAGGATAATAATTATATCGATTACTCTTTGCCTTGCGAATAAGACTATGAAACAAAGAAGAATTATTGTTTGCAGTACCGAATACAGGTACTGCCATACTGCTGAAAGAACTTTTTTGCACGAGTTTATATTGTTGGTACCCAAAGGACAACAATTCGACGGTGTTGTGAACTTCCCTACCAAGGTTGACGAACTCCTCAAAAACAAGAAACCTAACTGCATGAATTATCCTTATAAACGCCCACCAATAAGCTTTGATAATATAGTATGTTCCACGTATTCTGTGACAGAATATTCCGAGATGATGCTGACTGTTTTTGGGGATTTAATAACAGTGGACTTGACTACTACAAGAGATTGCGAGGAGTGCCTGAATGACTATGACTATTACACTATTTTTGAATTGGAAAGCAAAAATAGTTGTATTAGCCCACAGCGTAAATTGGAATTTAAAAGGCTGCTTCAAGCCGATTGATACTTTAAGTTTAACATTTAAGGTTAACGAAACTATGACTATCGAAGAACTTAAACAGCGTGCTTTGCAGGGCGATGTCGAGGCTCAATTTGAGTTAGGATGTCTTTATTATAAGGGTAATGAAACTCTACGACGCAACTATAAACTTGCTTTTGAGTGGTGTTTGGTTGCTGCAGAACAGGGTTATGCCCCGGCACAAAGTCTGGTTGCCGAAATGTATTATTGGGGAAAGAAAATAGGCAAGGATTTGAAAAAGGCTCTGTTCTGGGCAGAAAAGGCGGCAGAGCAGAACGATATAAAAGGATTACGGGTTTTGGCAGATTTGTACTACAGCGGTCCTTATGCAGATATGGATAAGTATAAGGAGTGCATGGAAAAGGCTTGCTGTCTGGGCGATGATGCGTCGAAATATAATCTTGGGATTTATCACCTTTGGCACGATGATGTTGAAAAGGGAAAGGCCTTGCTCGAGGAGCTAGCTATACAGGACAATGAAGATGCTGTGTATCAGCTTGGGTTGTATTACTTGGAAAATAAAGATTACGATAAGGCTGAAGAGTGGTTGGCAAAGGTTAATTGGAGTTGTGAAGAATGCTTTGAGATTGGCAGAGAGTATTTTTATCAAGAAAATTTTGACAAAGCCGACGCTTGGTTTGAAAGGGCTGTTGCTATTGATAAAGACCATATAGGATTCATTGTTGCTTTGTATGAGTATGGATGTTCTATTAAGGCTTTACTACTGGAACGTCTGTTTTATTGGATGAAAAAAGCTGCAGAACATGGTAAAAAATATGCTAAAAAGAAAGTCTTGGAAGTTGAAAGACGTATTGAAAAAGAGAAAAAAAGAAAACGCCAGAATGAATGTGATAATAAGATGCGGAGCGTAAAAATTAAACACGCGCGGCGACATTATAACCGCAAATGTCCTAAACAATTGTCGTTTAAATTTAAGGAATAATATGAACATAAGAACTTTGACAAAGAAACTGAAAGCAAAATACACTTTTGTGGGTGGTGAACAGCATGGCTACATAAAGGTTGGCAAGAATGGTTTATATGGCTTTGTCGATTGCGATGGCAAGGTTGTGATTCCTTTGAGCTATGAATGGTGTACTGCGTTTATACGTATAAGACTCTATGGTAAAACACATATAGGTGCGTATGTAGAGTGGGATAACAGCAAGGCTATCATTGACAAGAACAACTTTTTTATTGTTGAGCCTATGGAACGCAATGCCGTTTCTTATGTGATAAACGAGAAGCTATGGGTACAGGACAGCGAAGGCTTTTGTATAGTAAATCGTGTAGGCAGAAAAATGTTGTCAATATCGTATGACTTAGTAATAAACGACAGATTTCGCCAACCAAAGGGCGTGTTTTTAGTAAAGAAGAATGGCAAGTTTGGCGCAATAAATGTTGCTGACAATAAAAGAGAAACCACAGTCCTGCCATTAGAGTTCAATGATATGAATTTTTGGTGGTCACCGGGGTTGGGTACGCTTATAGAGACAAGCAGGGATGGCAAGCATAAAGGTCTATACAAACTCGATGCTTCAAACAATATCCCTGAACGCTATAATGAATTCTTGTATCAAACTCCGTTCCGTAAGGTTTTTATTCTTGCCGCGGAAGATAGTGGATATACACTCTATTGCGGTGAGACATTCAAGCCGATTGTGTCGTCCGGTGGTTACATAAACAGCTATTATGCCTTTGCTTTGGATGGTACTTTTTACTATTCATTGAATACACCCACGCAAAAGATGTTGGTTGATGGGGATAACAATGTTCTGTTGTGCGCCGATAAGGAACACTATATTTCTTGCTACCATTATCTAATGAGCCTGCAAAAAGACAAATTCCGTTTTAACTCTTTGGGGGAATTGGTGGAATATGCCCAAAAGATTAAAAATGGCAATATTAAACTCACTGCATCGGTAAAAAGGGCATTGGTCGTGTATGGGCAATATTTCTTTGAAGAGAAATTGTATAGATATTCCAAGATGTATGGCTACAACTGCGCGAGTGTGAAGCTGTGCGAATGGAGTGATGAAAAGTTTACCAAATGGGGAACTTGCGATTATAACAACAGGATAATAACATTGAACATTGACTTGCTGTTTACATCGGAAGAGTTTATCCGTATGGTAATACTGCATGAGATGGCGCATCTTAAATATCATACACACAATAAGGCATTCTACAAGGCATTGAATAAACTATGTGGTTATGATGAAAGAAAAGTGAATTATCCTTCGGAGTTTAGATTGTTGACAGTCGATGTCGCAGGAATAATTCGTAACGAACTAAAAAGATTGTTTGCTCAGGCAAAGGAACAACGGCTACTGTGTACTCAAGAAAGTAAATGCAAACGTCGTATAAACAAGAATATTATACATCGCTATAATGCTGAATATGAAATAGCTGCAATGGAGGTAAAGCGTAAGGTAAAAAAGAGGTCAGAAAAATAAAATGTACTATTATGAACATTGAAGAACTTAAACAACGTGCTTTGCAGGGCGATGTCGAGGCTACACATTATTATGCCAGATATATAGTACTAGTGAAGGTGATGATAAATTCAATGAGTTTATTGAATTTCTGCAATATGCTACAGAGCAAGGTGATGCGGAAGCTCCACGCGTACTTGCAGATTTGTACTTTGCAGGTTGGGGACAAAGCAACACATATGAAATGATGCGTCTGTTTATCATTGCTACAGAGCGTGGCAATGAAAGTGCAGAAGAAATTATTGCATATATTCGCACAAAACAACTGAGCCTGTTTCTAGAAAGTAACTTCTTTGACTGTGAAGAAAAAGAACTTAACAAAGGTCTGGAGAAACTGGTTAAAATTATAGTAAAAGACATAAAATCATTTATAGCCGAATGTAATTCAAAAGAATTGTTTTATCCACAGGAATATGTATTTGATTTGGGCATTTATAATTTCGTAATCGATTTGCAACCATATGTGGGGGATAAGTATTATTGTGTGAATGACAGCAATTTCAAATCATTCTTGTTTTGCCGTACTTTATGTGAGTGTGCAAAGTGTAAGAATCTTGGCTTTGATGATTCATTATCACTTGTTTATAATGCAGTGTCATCTGTATCTCATATTCAAGAGAAGTGTGTATCTTGAAATGTTATCAGCATATATGCAACTGGGCGGGTTGTTTATGCAAGCAGAAAAATTGTATGAGGCTTCTGAAATATATGGAAGCATCTCATCTATGATTTATACTCTTGGTTTATTGCTGTCGGACAAAGATGCTGTATTATGGACTTATTATAATAGCCTTTTATTCCAGATTGACTGCTATGAAAAATTGTCTCCCAATTATGATGGAATGAAAAAAGAGGTTATAACTCTGTTGTATGATATGTTATTGATGCAAAAGGATAATAAAATAACATTGTGCTGGCTTAGAATGGATGACAAGAAAGCAAAACTTGTTTCATATTTAGATGTCCTCACAACCGAGGATTTGCAAAATGAGGAAGTTGCCGAATTGAAGAACTTAATGTTATGAAACGGATTATAGACCTACTGCTTAGCAATACTCCGGTATTATTGTTCTGTGATTCTTATATAAATATTATCCAAAGACTTCTCGCAGAACTCTCGGGTATTGAATACGGTAAAATTAAGCAGGGTAATCTAAATGACGAAGAGTGGGAACGCATAGATAATACAGCTCCTGTACTTGAAAATGCTTCTTTATATCTCTGCGACAAGATTATAGATAGTGCCGAAGGGTATATAAAGGAATATGAGGATTTTCAAAAACCTGTTGAATATGTGCTTATAGATGCAATGGAAAATATTGATAAAGATAAACTTATTCAATGGAGCAATGCTTGTGGTGTCACTTTGGAATTTATAAACCTTGATGATTCGCTACGTTAGAAACGAGGAACATTACGGCCTTTTGCTTGAACAGATAGCAAAGGGCGAGCATATATTTCAATATAAACGAATTTGAGCTTGAGGCTGTGTATATCAGTTCTGCCAACATAACTGGTACTACTTTTGGCATGAAAAGCAACGTAACTCTAATTTTGAAGTCGGTATAAAGTCAAATATATAATTTTCAAGCCTTGTTGCAATCAACCTTCCTTTATCAACCTTACAATTTGTACAGGCAAAAAAACACGCTCCACTGCACTTTTTTCATAAATAATGTTAATAAAAGAACCATTTTGCCTCTTTAGGGGTTATAATTGTTTATAGCCAGCAGTTGTTGGCGGACTACTTGTTTAACAACGCAAAATAGAGAGCAAAATGAAAGAGATTGAAAAGGAGTTGCTCGGCGTCAAGGCTGAGCTTATGCTGTATGCAAAGTTTCTCACTCATGACAGGGAGAGGGCAAAGGACCTTGTGCAGGATACGGTGCTGAAGATTCTGACTAAATGC
>JAFWZH010000326.1 GCA_017522515.1 Clostridia bacterium | reverse complement strand
TCTAGCGAAACAGTAGAATACAGTGTTGCAACATATATTTATTCAATGCTCGGTTCTACGACAAATGCAGAATTCAGAACAATGCTCGTTGATATGCTTCGCTACGGTTCTGCAGCTCAAGTATATACAAAATACAACACAAGCAACCTTGTAGATTCAAAGTTAACAGCAGAGCAGGCAGCATGGGGAACAGCTTCTATGCGAAATTTATCTACAGTAAAGAATATTCCGTCAGCTACAGCTTCTGACAGTGCAAAATGGGTAGGAATGTCACTTTATCTTGACAGCAAAGTTGCAATCAGAGGATATTTTGATGTTCCTTCAAAGGATGGCGTATATGTAGAAGTTGCAGACGAAAACGGTAACGTATATGACAAAATTACAGCAGAGGATTTCACTGAGGTAACAGGTCCTGAAAATACTCCTGTAGTATCATTCATATATGATGGTCTTAATTTTGCACAAATGAGCAAAACCGTGAAATTAACTGTATGTGACAGTGCCGGAAATAAGTTAAGCGGTACAGCAGTATACAGTATAGAGTCTTATGTATACTCAACACAAAGCAGTACGGTTAGCGGACTTGCTGATCTTGTAAAGGCTATGATTGTTTTTGGTGATGCTTCAAACGCATATGCTAATTAATAATTTCTATTAAAGCTGATAAGTCGGGAAATTTTGTGGATGACACAGGGTTTCCCGATTTTTTATTTTAAAAATACAAAATATGTGTTGCTTTTTTCGACAAGAATATATATAATACATCCATGCCAAATATGGGAAAATTTTTCATATTTGGTTTTATTTTTTTTACAACTGCAAGAGGTAATAAACATGAAAAGTCTTGAAGAAAGAATAATTAAAGATGGCGAAGTTAGAGACGGCAAGGTTTTAAAGGTAGACAGCTTTCTTAATCATCGTATGGATATTGGCCTTTTTAATGAAATAGGCAAAGAGTTTTACAGACTTTTTAAAGATGAGAATATTACTAAAATTGTCACAATTGAAGCTTCAGGAATAGGTATTGCCTGTATAGCTGCACAATATTTTAATGTTCCTGTTGTATTTGCGAAGAAAAGTAAAACCTCAAATCTGACCGGTGACGTATATCAAGGTCGGATTTATTCATTTACACATCAGTGTTTCACAGATATATATATTAAAAAATCATACATAAGCCAAAAGGATAAGATACTGATTATTGACGATTTTCTTGCTATGGGTGGAGCTTTGGACGGATTGATTCAGATTATTGATGAGGCCGGAGCAGAACTTGCAGGAGCCGGGATTGTTATAGAAAAAGGCTTTCAAGGCGGTGGCGATTTAATACGCTCAAAAGGTGTACGTGTAGAGTCTCTTGCCATTATAGAGAGCATGGATGACGGGAATATTGTTTTCCGTCCACAATAACTTCGATGTAAATTTATTTACATAAATCTATTTTTTTGCCTAAGAGGCAGGAGGTTATTAAAATGAAAAAAGTATTATCTTTAGTACTTGCTTTGGCATTGTGCTTTTCACTGGTTGCTTGCGGCGGCACAGGAGACGACAGCACAGAAGATAAGTTCCTTGTAGGAGCAATTTATATTAACGGACAGAATGATACTGCCGGATATACTTATGCTCACCACACAGGAATTACAAAAGCAATGGAACAACTTGGAATGGACAAGTCTCAGCTCAAGATTGTTGACAATGTTGCAGAGGATGACGCAGCAGTAACACAGGCAATTGATACACTTGCTTCTCAAGGATGCAAATTGATTATCGGTATCAGTTTTGGTTACATTAATGCAATGAATGATGCAGCTGCTAAACCTCAATATAAAGACATTATATTCAGCCATGCAACAGGTTATCTCGCAAATGATACAAACTTCAACAACTACTTCGGCAGAATTTATCAGGCACGTTACCTTGCAGGAATTGCAGCAGGAATGAAATCACTTGCACTTGGCAACAACAACATTGGTTATGTTGCTGCTTACGGTACTGAATATGCAGAGACATGTAGCGGTATCAACGGTTTTGCACTCGGAGTTCAGTCTGTAAATCCTAATGCAAAAGTATATGTAAGTAAAATTAACAACTGGGCAGACGAAGCTAAAGAGCGTCAAATTGCAGAAGATCTTATTGATAACTACGAATGCGGCGTTATCGCTCAGCACTGCGACAGTGCACAACCTCAGATTGCAGCACAAGAGAAAAATGTTTTCGGTTGCGGATACAACTCTGATATGACTGCACAGGCATCAAAAGCACATCTTACAGCTCCTATTTGGAATTGGGACGTTTATTACAAACTTGCTATTGAAACAGCTATGAAAACACCTAAAGAATTTATGACAAAAGTTGGCATTTATTACGGCGGACTTAAAGAAGGTTTTGTAGATGTTTCACCTCTTACAGATAACTGCGTAGAAGGAACAAAAGAAGTTGTTGCAGCAGTTAAAGATATGATGGTTAAAGGTGAGTGGGATGTATTTACAAACGTTAAGCTTTCTATTGATGCTGAGGGAAAAATTACAAAGACCGAGGGCGCAATGCTCGATAACAAAGGCAATGAAGTAATTTCCGCTGATGGTAACACATATTACGTATACAAAGATGGTGCAACAAGCGCTGTTGAAGGCGGCAAAGATGCACAAGATGGCGTAATTAAAGGTTCTATGAACTACTACGTAGCAGGTGTAGAGGAAATTAACGGTTAATTATTTGTATTTGATAAAGGATCAGACATGAAAGATCAAAATATTTATGCG
The DNA here is from genome assembly GCA_017522515.1 of Clostridia bacterium. Next base: position 15,459 of record JAFWZH010000326.1, on the reverse strand, counting down.
ATTGAACTTGAGAACATTACCAAGACATTTGGTAGTGTTGTCGCAAACAAGAACATAAACCTTAACGTCAAGCAGGGCGAGATTCTCGCCCTGCTGGGCGAAAATGGTTCCGGAAAGACAACTCTTATGAATATGCTTTCCGGCATTTACAAACCGGACAGTGGTACCATTAAGGTAGACGGTGTGCCGGTTTCTATCCATTCACCGGAGGATTCAAAGAAATTCGGTATAGGAATGGTACATCAGCATTTTAAGCTTGTAGAAGTGTTTTCGGCAGCTGATAATATTTGGATGGGCACAGAAAACACAGGCGTTATATTAAAAAAAGACAGATATAACAAAATTTCAGAAATAAGTGACAAATTCGGTTTCGAATTTAATCCTAAAAAACTTGTTTCGAATATGTCTGTCAGTGAAAAACAGACACTAGAAATATTACGAGTTCTTTATTACGGGGCAAAGGTTATAATTCTCGATGAACCAACAGCAGTTCTTACTGTCCAAGAAATTCAAAAGCTTTTTGACGTACTCAGAAAGATGAAGGAAGAAGGACATTCGATAATTATTATCACACACAAGCTTAACGAAGTTATGGAAATCAGCGACCGCGTAACGATATTACGTAAGGGCGAGTATATAGATACAGTAAACACAAGTGAAACAAATGAGCAAGAGCTTACTGATTTAATGGTAGGCCGCAAGGTCAACCTTAATATTCAAAGACCTGTTACCGAGTTTGACAGACCACTCCTTGAAATCAGAAATCTTACAATAAAAAATGACGAAGGAGCCGACGCTATAGAAAATGTAAATTTTTACATTCGCGGTGGCGAAATTCTCGGAGTTGCCGGTATTGCCGGATGTGGTCAAAAGGAGCTTTGCGAAGCAATTGCAGGCCTCAGAAAAATCGAAAGCGGTCAAATTAATCATAAAGGTGAAAATATTGTAGGACTTGCTCCCAAAGCTATTATAGAAAAGGGTATATCCATGAGCTTTATACCGGAGGACCGGTTGGGCATGGGTTTGGCACCGTCACTTTCTATCACGGATAATATGATTTTAAAAACATATCGTGACAATAAGAAATCTCCCTTTGTTGACAGAAATGCAGCTAAAGCTAAGGCAGAAGAAATTGTAAAGAGACTTGGTATTGTAACACCATCTACAGAGACTCCTGTAAGACGTCTTTCCGGTGGTAATGTTCAAAAAGTTTTAGTTGGACGTGAAATTGACGCAGGTCCAAATGTTATTATTACAGCATACCCTGTAAGAGGTCTTGACATCAATTCTTCTTATGCCATTTATGATATACTCAATGAACAAAAGAAAAATGGTGTCGGTATTCTGTTTGTTGGAGAAGACTTGGACGTTATGCTTGCTTTGTGTGATAAGATTATGGTTTTGTGCCATGGCAAACTTATGGGAGTTGTTCACGCACACAAGACAACAAAAGAAGAATTGGGCCTTATGATGACAGGAGCAAAGAATATTTCCGAAGTAAACGGTAAGATTGCCGGAATTGCAAAGGACAGCAGAATACAAAATGCAGAGGAGGAAGACAATGCGTAAAAACACTAAAGAACCTCTGATTCGTATAGTAAAAAGGGAAGGCTTAAAGAAAAGATATATTGCTTTGCTTTATGCAGCGTCTGTTGTTATAGCACTTGGAGTAGGTGCCATACTACTTTTCTCTCTTGATGCAAATCCCGGAGAATATTACAAACAGATGTTTACACTTGGCACAATAAACAACAGGTTTGCATATTTGCAATATGAAAACTATATAAAAGAATTTGTTCCTCTTCTAATTACTTCTCTTGCTTTGTCGTTGGCATTCAAAATGAAGTTTTGGAATATAGGTGGTGAGGGCCAGTTTTTGTTAGGTGCTCTCGCTGGTGCAACTGTAGCTTTTATGGTTCCTGCATCTACTAATCAATTTGTAACAATTATACTGATGACTTTAGCAGGCGCCGTTGTTGGCGGATTAATTGGTTTGCTTACATCGCTTTTAAATGTTAAATTCGGCACGGATGAGACATTATTTACATTGATGCTAAACTATATTGCTCTTTATATTATGACGTTTTTCGGTGAAACAAAGGCAAAATGGAATATATTCCTTAAAACGGATTCTGAGCGTCCGCAATTTGCTAAAATCCCCGAAAACGGCAGAATGTTTAAAATTCAAATAGGTGATTTTTCTTTGGAAATTTCCCTTATTTTTACATTACTGTTGGTTGCATTTATTTTTGTTTATTTAACGCGTACAAAACACGGATATGAAATTGCAGTCGTTGGAGATAGTATAAATACGGCTAAATATTCAGGTATGAAGGTAAATAAAATTATTTGCAGGACAATGTTTTTATCTGCAGCTTTAATAGGTGCTGCCGGTGCTTTAAGAGTTTCAAGTGTAGAATCGTTATCGACATCGATAACGAACGACGTAGGTTGGACAGGTATTATTGTAGCTTGGCTTGCAAAACTTAATCCGATAGGTATTGTTATTGTAACTGCATTGATTACTGTTTTACAGTGCGGCTGCGTTACTGCTTCTGTAAGTGCCAATAATGTAGACAGCCACTTTGCAGACCTTCTTCAAGGAATAATTTTATTCATAATACTTGCCGCTGACTTCTTCATCAGATTTAAAATTGTAATCCGCAAGAGCAATAAATCAAATAAAAACACATCTGAAAAGGAGGAGACAGTATGAGCGCAATCGCAGTATTAACTACTTTTTTATTTACTGTTATAAAGTACAACATGGCACTCCTTTACGGTACGGTGGGCGAGATAGTGACGGAAAAGTCAGGCAGCCTTAATCTCGGTGTTGAAGGTACCATGGCTATCGGCGGAATAGGCGGCTTACTTATGGGTTGTGCATTTGACAATATTTTTGTCGGAATACTTGCTTCCTTTATTTGTGCAGCATTATGCGGTTTACTTTTTGCCTTTTTAACCGTAACGTTGCAAGCAAACCAAAATGTTACAGGTCTTACGATTACAACGTTTGGATTGGGACTTTACTTTTTTATAGGTAATGGTTTTAAAGCTTCCGGTAAATGGCCTGATATGCTTTCTACAGAGGGTTTTAAGAGAGGAACAGAGTCATTAAACATACCTCTTCTCAGTAAGATTCCCGTTATTGGACCGGCTTTGTTTTCACATAGCATTCTTATTTATCTTGGAATAATTATTGCTGCTCTCGTATGGTGGTATTTTAAATATACAAAGCCCGGTTTAAGAATACGTGCAATAGGAGAAAATCCTGCTTCTGCAGATGCTGTTGGTGTAAACATTACGCTTTACAAATATATACATCTTATGATTGGCTCCGGAATAATGGGTATAGGCGGTTTGCTTATGGCAGTTAATCTTTCCGGTAGCTTTGAAGGAAGTAAATGTTGGATAAACGGATATGGTTGGATTTCAATAGCACTCGTTATTTTTGCGAATTGGAATACAGTTGCAGCAATTGTAGGTACATTGGTGTTTGGATTGTTTAATACACTTCAAGTGTATGGTGGTTCTTTATCAAATGCGTTCCCTAAACTCTTAGGTTGGCTTTCAAAAATCCCGCCTCAATTTATGCAAGCACTTCCTTTTATAATTACAGCAGTTGTGCTCGTTGTATCTTCTATCACAAAGAAGAAAAATAATAAACCTGCTGCGGTAGGTATGAATTATTATCGTGAAGACAGATAATTTTATCAGGTGATATAATGAATAATTTATGTGATATATATAGGCAACTTGGAATCAGTCCCAAAGTACTTTCAATTGCGAAGGAAGCAGAGGCAGCTTTAGAGCAAAGATTTAAAGAAATTGATGAAGTTGCTGAATTTAATCAGGCAAAAGTAACTCTTGCTATGCATAATAACAGGGTAAATGCTACTTGTTTCGCGGCGACTACCGGATATGGATATAATGATTACGGACGTGATACATTAGAAAAAATTTACGCAGAATGTTTTGGCACGGAGGCTGCTTTGGTTCGTCCTCAAATTACATGCGGAACACACGCTCTTACAGTTGCGTTGTCTGCAAATCTTTTGCCGGGAGATGAATTATTATGTCCTGCAGGCGGACCATATGACACATTAGAAGAGGTTATAGGAATCCGTCCGTCACCCTGTTCTTTAAAAGAATACGGAGTATCTTATCGTCAAGTTGAACTTAAAGAAGATGGTACGTTTGATTACGATGCAATACGTGCAGCCATCAATGAAAAGACGAAAATGGCCGAAATACAACGTTCAAAGGGTTATAAGACGCGTCCCAGTTTCTCTGTAAAACAAATCGGTGAGCTTATAAGGTTTATTAAATCAATTAAGCCTGACATTATTTGTATGGTAGATAACTGCTACGGTGAATTTACGGAATATTTAGAGCCCACACACGTTGGCGCAGATATGGCTGTTGGTTCCTTAATTAAAAATCCTGGAGGCGGTTTGGCCCCAATCGGTGGTTATATATGCGGAACACAAGAATGCGTCGACAGATGCGCCTATAGATTAAGTGCCCCCGGTTTAGGACAAGAAGTAGGAGCTAATCTCGGTGTTATGACGTCATTTTATCAAGGACTTTTCTTAGCACCTAATGTAGTTGCAGGTGCTTTAAAGGGTGCTGTTTTTGCCGCATATATCTATGAAAAACTCGGTTTTCGTACAGTTCCTCACAGTAGTGAACCAAGAGCTGATATAATTCAGGCTATCGAGTTAAAATCTCCGGAGGCATTGAAAGCCTTTTGCGTAGGAATCCAAGCAGCAGCTCCTGTAGACAGCTATGTCACACCTGAACCTTGGGCGATGCCGGGGTATGATTCAGAAGTCATAATGGCAGCAGGAACATTTATACAAGGTTCATCTATTGAACTTAGTGCAGACGGCCCTATGAGAGAGCCTTATGCAGTGTTTTTTCAAGGGGGACTTACATGGCATAATGCTAAACTTGGAATTCTTATGTCATTACAAACATTAATTAACAGAGGACTTATTAATCATGAAAAACTTGTTTAAAAAAGCACAACCCGTTTGGGCAGAAAACAGAGAAAATGAGATGAATGTTACATTAGTTTTTAAGACGGAATGTCCGCAAGCTTCAAGGGCTGTTTTGCGCATTACGGGTTCATCTTATTACAACGTGTATATTAACGGCGATTTTTTGGCAGTGGGACCTGCCAGAGCTGCCCATGGATATTTCCGTGTAGATGAGCTTCCTATTTGCTTAGATAAAGCAAATAACGAGATAAAAATTATAGTTTTCGGATATGCTGCCAACAGCTTTTATCATTTAGACCAGCCTTCATTTTTGTGTGCTGAAATAGAAACAGAAAACGGTATTATTGCACATACAGACGAAAACGGCAGCACTTTTTCTGCTGCAGAATGGCTTGGCAAGATTCAAAAGGTACAGCGATATTCTTTTCAAAGACCATTTACAGAGGTATATGATTATACAGTAGAGCAGTACAGTGAAGTAAAATTATCTGTAATGCAAAACTATAATTTTTTACCCAGAGGTATATTTTACGGAGATTACGAGAAGGAAATTCCTCAAGGGCTTATTCAAAAAGGACAATTTACTGTTTCTGATAAAAAGAACTATTATAATGACAGATCTATTTCTAATATAGGACCACAGCTCAAAGGCTATTTAAAAAATGAATTAGACGTTTTTTCTACTGTTGAAGCTCAAAAAATAACTCCTGTTACTTATGAGAAAATTAACGAAAAAACAAATTCTGTTTTACTGGAATCAAATTCTTATGCAACATTTGATATGGGTAAAAACCTTACGGGTCTTATAGGATTTGATGCAGAACTTGAAACAGCAGGTGAAATCGTTATTGTTTTTGATGAAATTATGCAAGGAGAAGAAATCAATTTTGTCAGATTAACATCTGCGAATGTTATAATCATTAAAGCTGATGCCGGTAAAATTTCTTTTCTTTCTGCAGAGCCTTACACATACAGATATATAAGGATTTATGTTAAAAATGCAAATTCTAAGATATCAAACGTTCATTTAAGACGAGTAGGCGCACCAAACGTAAAAAAAGAGCTCATTTCCGTAAACGAAAAGCTCGTTGCTATATTCAACGCGGCAGTAGAAACGTACAGACAAAATACTTTTGATATTTATATGGATTGTCCGTCAAGAGAAAGAGCAGGATGGCTTTGCGACAGCTTTTTCACTTCTCGCGTTGAGCGTGTGCTTACAGGAAAATCTGAAATAGAACGTAATTTCCTTGAAAATTATATTTTGCCTGATTCCTTTAAATGTATCCCTGACGGAATGCTTCCTATGTGTTATCCCGCTGACCATTATGACGGTGTGTTCATTCCGAATTGGGCTATGTGGTTTATAGTAGAGCTTAATGAGTATTATGAGAGAACAGGCGATTTGCAACTTATTGAAGCGGCTAAAAGTCGTGTTTATGGTTTGATAAATTATTTTAAGGGTTTTGAGAATGAACATGGCCTTTTGGAAAAGCTTAAATCATGGGTATTTATAGAGTGGAGCAAATCAAATGACCTTGTACAGGATGTGAGTTTCCCCACAAATATGCTTTATGCTAAAATCAAATTGATTACAGCAAAGCTCTACGGAGATGAATCATTAATCAAAGAGGCAGAGAGCCTGCAAGAAACAATAAGGAGAATGTCTTACACAAGCAAGGGCTTTTTCTGTGATAATGCATATAGAGTTGACGGGGAGCTTAAGCTCTCAGGTGAGTATACAGAAAGTTGTCAGTATTACGCTTTCCATACAGGAGTAGCAACGCCTGAAACTTTTCCGGAGTTGTGGAATTGTCTTTTGTATGATTTTGGTTTCGAACGTAAACAGACGGGGAAATGGCCGGAGATTTATTTTGCAAATGCATTTATAGGTAATTATCTCCGATTGGATTTAATTTCGATGTACGGTGATAAAGAAGACTTGCTTCGTAATATCGAAGGATATTTTTACTATATGGCAGAAAAAACAGGTACGCTTTGGGAAAATGACAGCGATTATGCAAGTTGCAATCACGGTTTTGCTTCTCACGTTCTCTATTGGTTTGATAAACTTGGTATGTTAAAGGATATTTGATGATATTATGGATTGCCAAATGGATTTGAATAAAATTCAGAGAGATTTTGATAGTATTTTTTATAAAAAATATGATGAATTGAATATCAAATATATTCAAGAGTTTCATCCTGTAAATAAGTACGAGGGGATTAAAGCCATAACGTATGATGGATTTACTCGTAATAATTTAAAAACAAAGAATTTCGGATACATAGGATTTCCGGAAGATTCCGAGGGAAATGTGCCTGCAGTGGTGCTTGTTCATGGCGGAGCCGGTTATCCATTTCTCGATTGGATAAAAGAATGGAACAGCAGGGGATACGCTGCAATTGCAATAAGTACTGTTGGTGTGTTTCCTACAAGACTTAATGCAGGTGATGTTGAAGGTGCACTTTCTGTCGATTGGACTAATTCTTTAGAAGGTTGTTTTGCAGAAAACGGATATACTGCTTCTCCTGACAATGATGATATGAGAATTAGAGACACACAGTCGGTTGACGAAATGTGGATGTATCATGCTGTCTCGCAAGTGCTTTTAGCCGGCAAGGTGTTAGAGACTTTCAATAATATTAACAAAAGTCAAATAGGAGTTGTGGGAATTTCTTGGGGAAGCGTAATTCTTTCAATTGCTCTTGGATATAAGAATAACTTTGCATATGCAATTCCCGTATACGGTTCAGGCTATCTTGATGAGAGTCTTTCTTTTATGCGATATAAATTTTTGTTGCCGCGAGTACAAGATTTGTGGTTGGCAGAGAAAAGATTTCAGAATGTTAAAATTCCTGTATTGTGGATTTGCATGAATAATGACAGTTGTTTTTCCGTTAATTCGAACAGCAAATCTTATGAAGATACAGTAAAGAATAATAAGCGCACTACTTTAAGCATTAAAGACGGATGGATTCATGGTCACTCTTGTTGTTGGGATGCGGTACATTATCCTTGTGCTGAAATATATGCTTTTGCAGACGCTTTAACGGGCAAGGGGACTTTCCCGTGCATTAATGAATTTAGCCTTTCTGCAGACGGAATGTTTTCTCTCTGCTTTAGCGGTATTGTTAAAAGTGATGTGACTGCTACATTATATTATCTAACAGATGAGTATGAATATTCAATACCTTTTAATATTCATGAGTCACATCCGTCACACAAGTGGAAGAAGAAAAGAGCGGGAATTGACAGAAGCGGCCGTATTGTGACTGTTTCTATACCTGAAAATGCCACATGCTTTTATATGGGAATTAAAGATAAAGTTAAAAATATTACCATTTCGTCAACATTATGTAAAAACATGTGACTTGCGATTGACAGCGAAATGACTATAATATATTCTAAAGTTAATTAGTGAGTTTAATAAAAGGAGGAAGAACCATGAGTTCTAAGATCAAATCCATAATATGCATTTTAATATGTTTGATTGTTGCCTTGTCTATGTTTGGATGTAAATCTGAGGATACAGAGGAAAGCAAAAAAACAAAAGGACCTGTTGCAAATATTAGCGACGCAGCAGAAGGTAGTTCATCACCAACTTCCGTAGCGACAGCGCAGGCGACAGAGCAGGCTACCGATGAGCCCTTTGTAGAGCAAACAGCAGAGCCTACAGTTGAAAAAGATAATAATACAGCTAACCCTACATCAACTGCGAAGCCGACAAATACTTTAAAACCTACGTCAAAGCCGACAGTAAAGAAAACAGAGCTTGATGTTTCTTCGCTTCCCGATGCAGTTGATTTTTCAGCCGCTAAGTATACAGCCAATGTGTTGTTAATAACAAATTCAGCCGGTGTGTCAATTGGCAGCTACGATTTAAGCGAGGTTTCAAGCATTGTGATTTCGTATGGTGCTGACCCGAATGCTAACATCAGTAATGATGAAATACATATTAAGGATGCGTCCGGCAAAACGATTTCTTCTGACTTTCTTGTAAACAGCGATGGTGCTTTTTGGGCCGACGGCGTTAGAGATATAGAGCTTTATATTGATTCTTCATACAGTGGAGAGCTTTTTATTACTAAGGATAATGCCGGCAATAATATTGCGATAAGTGCCATTACTTTAGTATCTGACAGCGGTGCGTCAATTAAGACTCCGAAGCCTGTGTCAACGCCGGCAGTGACATCTAAGCCTACTATAGAGAATGAACAGCTTGTTAAAAATCTCATGGCAGAGGCACAAAAAGTTACTGACTATATGAGAGCTAACAAATTTGTATATGGCGATGCAAAAATTAACCCTGCATATAATTGGGGTGCATTGGATGCATCAAAGGCAATTAATCCTTCTGAGAAAATTGTAAGCTGTGATAGACTTATTGACTGGGTTCTTTATAGAGTTGGTTTTACTGACCAGATGTATAAACAGGGTATGACGGTTGGTAACCTTGACGAGTGGTGCGAAGAATATGGTTTCAAGAAGATTACAAATGTTAATTCCCTTCAGGCAGGTGATATTGTATTTGTTAATCCTCATCCGGGCGGTTGGGCAAGACATGTATTTATGTGTGCAAGCAGTAAAGGTTCTGATGGTAAGTGGCTTAGATATGATGCCGGCAGCGATGCCAGAATAACGGGTACAACAGGTACAGAGGTTACACGCGGCAAACAGCCTTTTAGAGAGGGCATCAGCCAGTTTATGTATGCATACAGGCCTTGCGTAGACAAAATGCCTACAACAAATGCTTCTATTTACAATAAGCCTTCTACTACGGCAGCAGTTCCTAAATCCGGCGCAACAGAAGTATTTAATAATTCAGGCAAGACATGGGATGGCGGCGTATCCTTGTATGGATTTAATTACAAGTATGAGCCCGGTAAAGGTTACAATCAATATGAATTACATTTGACTTTGCAGTCTGCTCCTCCTACGAGCGATAAAAGCTATTGGAACTCATGTTATGTTGGAGCAAGAATTCCCAATATGAGCTCTGATCCGACAAGTAAAGGCGGTGTATGGGTTGCGTTTACCGGAACAAAGGCTACTGTTTATTTTGGAACGGGTAGTCCTTGGAATATAAGCGATACCAGTGTTTCGTTACCGGCTGATGTTTCTACTGCACAGAAAATCATTGTTGTTGATAATGGCGATATGATTAAGTATTATCATGTTTCATCAAGCAACACCAGAAAATTGATTTTAACGGTGACAGTGGATTCGGTGAACGATAAGGTAGTTGTTTGGGATGGAAATAATACTGTTGCATATATTGGTGTGGGTTCATTTAATACATCAGGATATTTCTCAACATGGAACCACATTGCCAATTCTACAATTTCTAACATATCAATAAAAGGCGCAAATTGATTTTTAGAATAATAATAGTCTGAGAACTCTGAGATTCATGATGATATGAGTCTCAGAGTTTTTTTGTTGACTTATAGGTGAATATGATATAAAATTGCTTTAATTATAATGCTTTTTTAATAAATCTAAGCTGAAATTTAAAAAAAGGAGTCTTTTTTATGAAACAAGGAACGAAATTTCTTTCGTTGTTACTTGTTTTTGTGATGGTATTTAGTATGTTGCCTTCGACTAATGTGTTACTGGCGGCAGAACTGAATTCATACACGGGAGTAACATCTTTTGCAGAAGGAAATAAAAATCTTATCATTGACACATCCTCATCGGGTATTACATATACTTATAATAAAGAATATGTAACGATAACAACTACCAATGCTTCTGATCCGTATTTTACCGTTAATCTTGTTGATGCAAGTATGAAGGACAAGGTTATGGCTATTAAATACAAGGGTACTGCAGGTACATCAATTGCAAATGCGTGGTTATATCCGGATTCGACTGCAGGTGGATGGGGTCCATCGGCAGCGGGATTATTTTCTTCGTCAAAAATGGTATGTGATGGTTTGTGGAATCTTACAACATACACTGTATCTGACGAATTAATGGGAGCTAATCACACTTCTGTTGGTACGTCAACACAACGTAATGCAACAATTACTTCTATGAGAGTTGGTGCAAACGCTACATTAAATAAAACAATAAGCATTGCATATATCGGATTTTTTGATAGTATTGCACAAGCAAAAGAGTATGATGCACTTTTTTGCAGTGTATATAATGATGTTGCTCCAAGCAGAATAGATATTATTCCTCACGGTTTACATTTTGTACCTGTAATTTCTTATGATTTTCAAGAAGCTGCTGTAACAAACGGCCTTTCACTTGTGGGTAGTAATACAAATCTAAATTCAGAGATTTTAGTTGGTCGCGGCACGGGAGAATCAAAATTTGTTGTAGAAGGTTCAAATAAGTACCTGAGGCTTAAATATGACAGTATTCAAGTAAACAAACACTTTTATAATAATGCGGCATTTTCTTTCTCAGCAGATGTTAAACCGGATGAAACAGCCGGTCATTTTGCCGGATTTATATTTAACTACGGATATGAACACGACTTTACTTTAAATAAATTCTATGAGACTAATGGACTTGATGGCGAAAATTCTGTTGGTAACAGTGGTGTGAGTGTAAATATTTATCCTACGCAGATTGAGTTATGTGTGATGACTTATGATGAAATCAGCAGAAAACTTTCTCAAATAAAGTATACACATACATTAGAAAAAAACATTGGCGATGCATTTCATAAATTTAAGGTTGTTGATGACGCTAACGGCCGCATGAGATTTATGATTGACGGAGAAGTATTTGCTTATATTGAGTATTCTAACCCACGTCAATTGTCTGCATCTGTAATAGATTATAATGAGCGTTATTACAGAAACGCAACAATTTTTGACGGAGAAGGTATAGAAAGAGTCAGCACAGATAAAGCAATGATTTCCTATGTCAAGTCTATGGCAATTGGTTCAAGATACAGAGCAATTTGTTTAGACAATATTTATATAAGTAATGTGGGTTCAGCTGATCCTTCATTTTCTTTAAGCTCTAATACCGTAACCGAAAATGATATTATTACTGCAAATATTAATTACGGAGATAGAATTTACAGTAAAGACTTATCTATTGCAATATATAACAAGGGCGATTCATATGGTTTCGGTATAGGTAAAGTTGAGCCTATGTATAAGATAAGTTTAAATAAGCAAAATTCTGTTAAATTCCCTAAACTTTCCGCAGGTGATTATTTTGCTATAATAATGGATGGTAATAGGTTTAGTGGAAATGAGGTTGCTTTTACAGTAACAGATGCAGCAAAAACTGCACATATATATATCGATGATACAGAGACAGTTATAGGTAAAACAATCAAGATACCTGTAGTATTAAATAATAATGCAGGATTAAAGAGCCTTTCGGTAAATGTTAGCTGGGATTCAAAATCTTTTGCTCCTGTTAATGCAATAAACGGTATTGTTATGGGAAGTGCCGCCTTTAATGCGGTTAAAAATTCATCTTCTTATACTTTGTCATGGTCAGGCACAACAAATACAACCGCAAAGGGAATAATTGCGTATGTAGAGCTTCAAGTTAAACCTGAGGCAAAACTTGGTGACAATACAGTAAACGTTTATGTTAGTAGTGCATTGTCAGGCAGCAATGATGTTACGAGCAAAGTAATTACAGCTCCGGGACAAGTAAAGGTTAAAGATTCTACACTTAAGTTTGACGGTATATCTCTTTCCTTATCGAGTGATATTACTGTTAAATATATGGTAAATAAAGATATTTTGGATAATGCCGGATATAAAAATCCTTATGTTGAGGCAACATTTGGCAGTAAAACAAGAAAAATTGAGGCAGGTACAACTACAATAAGCGGAGCGGCATATTATACATTCGCCTTTGAAGAAGTTACACCGCAAATGATGAATGATACCATATATGCAACTTTAAAAGCAACTAAAGACGGAGAGCTATGCTCCGGTAGAACAAAGGAATACAGTGTTGCTACATATATCTACAACAAAATTACAACTACAGATCCCTCTTTTAGAAAATTGCTTGTCGACATGCTTAATTATGGATCTGCTTCACAAATTTACAGAGGTTATAAGACTAATGAGCTTGTAAATGCCAAATTGACAACAGAACAAAAGAAAAATGGAACAGATTCTTTAAGAGAGTTAAAAACTGTTAAATCAGCGCCTACAGCAAATGCAAATGACAAGGCAAAATGGGTAGGTATGGGACTTTTATTAGATAATAAGGTTGCAATTCGTGGATACTTTGACACAGAATTAACAAGTGGATTTAGTGTAAGGGTAACAAATAACAGTGGTTCTTTGTTGGGCACAATAACATCTGATAAATTTACAATTGTATCAACATCCGGAAACTCTAAGAGATATTCCTTTGTATATGATGGCCTCGGTGTATCTCAAATGAGCGAAGTTGTTAAAATGACTGTGTATGATGATGCAGGGAAGGCAATTAGCGGTACATATATATACAGCATTGAGTCATATATATATACAGCTAAAGATAACAGTGATGAGAATTTAGCAAATCTCAGTAAAGCAATAATTAAATATGGTGATGCTGCAGCAAACTATATAAATAGCCAAAAGACAACATTTGGTACAAAGACCCCTGCAGATATAGGTAGTAACTTTTATGCCAAAATCACAGTTGGCGGTAAGGCACTGGCTCTTTCTAATGCAAACGTGGTACTCGACATACCAAGCTCAACTGTTGCTTCACAAATATGGAAATTTGTCAGAATTGAAAATGGTGCATACAAGATTATTAATAGCAGTACCGGAAAGGCTTTATTAGCAGAAGGCGCAGGCAAAGTAGATGAAACTAATGTTTCTACAGGAACAATAAGTGACGATTTGTCCCAGCAGTGGTTCCTGTATGATGAAGGTACAACATTTACATTCCGACCGGCTCATTGTGATAACTTAGTAATGGATGTTTATATGGCGGATTATAATAAAGGAACAAATATTCAGCTGTTTACAAACAGTGGAGCAGAAAATCAACGCTTTTTTGTTGCAGAAAGAACTTCAGCTGTTAATATTGCAGAAACTCCTAAAGAAAATACAATTACAGACAGCCAACTTATCAACATGATTATGGAGCAAGCACAAGTTGTTTCTGATTATATGAGAAAAAACAGATTTATTTATGGAGATGCAAAAATCAATCCTGCATATAATTGGGGAGCTTTGGATCCTTCTTTAGCAATTAATCCCTCAGAAAAAATAGTAAGTTGTGACAGATTTGTTGACTGGGTTCTTTATAGAGTTGGTTTTACAGACCAAATTTATACTCAGGGTATGACAGTAAGATCATTAGTACCTTGGTGTCAAGAACATAATTTTGCAAAAATTACTTCTGTTTCTTCGTTAAAAGCAGGCGATATTGTATTTGTAAATCCTGATTCTGCAGGCTATGCAAAGCATGTATTCCTTTGTGCAAGTAGCAGAGATTCAAGTGGTAGGTATTTAAGATATGATGCCGGAAGTAATGCCCGAATTACAGGTACTACAGGCACAGAGGTTACAGCAGGCAAACAACCGTTCCGTGAGGGAATAAGCGGCTTTATGTATGCTTACAGACCTAATGCAAGTAAATTGCCTCAGACAAATACTAAGGTATATACTAAACCCGAAGCTACAGATGCACTTCCCGTAGAAGGAGCACAAACTTTATATACAAAACCTAATACCTCATGGCAAGGCGGTGCAGAATTATATACGGTTCCGTATAAATATCAGCCGGGCATTGGATTTAATCAATATGAATTCCATGCAACTGTAACAACAGCTCCTTCATCATCAGACACTAACTATTGGAATGCATGTTTTATCGGAGCAAGACTTCCCGGTGCAAATTATTCTCCAAATGCTGATAAAGGCGGAATATGGGCTGCGTTTACAGGTACTACTGCAAGTATTTATGTGGGATCAGAGAGCTGGCCGAATCGTTCTGCGAGTGTTTCATTACCGCTGAGTATTTCTAATCCTCAAAAGATTGTTGTTACTGATGACGGAGAATTTATTAAATACTTTATAATAGTAGATGGAGTGAAATATCTTGTATTTAGTGTAACAGTAGATGCAGAGGCAGATTGCTTGACAATTTGGGACAAAAATAATAATATCGTTGCTTATCTTAATGGAAATTTTAATGATTACGGTTATTTCTCAATGTTCACTCATTTGTCAAATACAACTGTTACAAACATAGCTGTCAAAGGCGGCATTTATTAAATTTAAAGGAGCTTTTATGGAACGAATAAAGAAATTTCTATCTTTGTTACTTGTTTTTGTGATGGTATTCGGTATGTTGCCTTCGGTTAATGCGCTATTGGCAGCAGAACTGAGTTCATACACGGGAGTAACATCTTTTGCAGAAGGAAATAAAAATCTTATCATTGACACATCGTCAACAAAAATAACATATACATATAAAAATGAATATGTTTCTGTTACGACGACAGATGCCAAC
>JAFWZH010000325.1 GCA_017522515.1 Clostridia bacterium | reverse complement strand
TCCTTCCTCTGCATAGATACCTGTTCCACCGGTTGCATTGATAATTGTTCCTGCTTGCGATGTGATACTTCCACGTGCCGCTATACCATAAGCCCATATACCGGAATTACCTCCTGTGGCTTTAATTACACCATTACTGATAATTATATCTCCACCATTATCCAAGCCTCGGTTGAGTATTGCAGCAGAACTGTTTGTTGTAACTGTTACATCGGCATTGATAGAGATAGTTCCATTCACAGTGCCTATACAAGTATTGGTAGATGTGGCGTTAACAGTATTATTGATTGTTATATCATTTTTTGCTGAAATAGCAACATTTGATGATTTTACAATTAAAGGAGCACTGATAGTAATAGATAACACATTTATAGCATAATCATCAGGATTGTTAAGGGTTAGGATATTACCACCGCTAAGCGTAAGAGTATAATCACCTCTGATACATCTAAGCGTTTTATTTACATCCATAAAAAGATTTGTATTACCCGTTAGAACGAGTTCTGCATTATCCTCCAAAGTACTTGCATCAATTATTCCAGACACATTCACAGCTTTAGACGCAACACTTTTCGTGTTTTTCTTTTGGATTTGGGGCATCTCATAAGAGGTCAATGATTTTTTTGTTATTAATTTTTCATTGCTAACAATAGAAACACCTTTACAATCTGTTGATAAAGAAACGATAGAATTACTAATAGGCACATTAGCAATATCATTAAAATCTTCATTTGAGATATGAACTGACTGAATGTCTCTGCTCATAGTTACATTAGTTATTGCACCCAGACCTTTCGATAAATTCAGTTCTTGTGCGTTTACTTGATTGTGTGTAAGACACAACACTAATAAGAAACTCACGATACTTACCAATCGATATGATAAGTTTCTAATTTTTGAATGTTTCATATCTGTATTATTTTTTAGTTATTAATCATTAATATTATATTGCAAAGATAGCGAAAAATTACCATCAATAGACGCTTTAAAAGGTAAATTGATTAAGAAATACCCTTCACTATTATTCGAAATTACTACCTCTTGATTTGAATCAAAGTTGTTATTAAAGATAATACTGCCATCATTAGAATAGACTATACAATTTTTATCAATATTATACTGAATTGAATTAACTTTAAAAATCAGTTTGCAATCAATATTTTTATTTAAGGCATTTAGCCATGAAATTTTAGCGGTATACGTATCTCCAACGTTTGATTCTACAGGCATATCTTTATAAGCAGGAATATATTTATTAACCCTTGAGAAATTAATCCCATTATAATTTCGGAAGATTTCCGTTTTATAATTAAATCCTGTGTGATAAATCTTAAATTCTTTAACATCAAAACAGTTTAAGAAACTTTCTTTTTCAGAACCTTTTAACGAATACTCAGGAGATATAATTCCCAATGTAGCCATTAAATACTGAATATTGCTTATCTTTGGTGTGTATGAAATATCATCAATATGCTCTTTTAATAAAACACTATTGTCATTATTTGTGTCTATTAATTCATAGTCAATGCTTAACTTGAAACTTTCAGAATTTAGCTTATTTAATTTAATAAATAGATTAAGTTGATAAATAGTAGTTTCGTTAAGACTTATAACATTATCATCTTTTCCAGCACCTTTAAAATATAAAGGGACTCCTTTTATTTGTTTATCTTTTGTGTTTTCATCATATCCAATGATAACTTCTAACGGTTTTAATGTACCACTATATAATAATTTAGCAAAATGATTATTGAAATGTTTAATTTTGAACTTTAAAGAAACTGCATGATTTTTAGGCAATTCACCAAATAACGTAAATTGATTATATTTGCCAAACGTTGCTATATCAGATGTTTTTTCGTTAATATTCTTAATGTAATGGTAAGCTGGGTTGTAATTACAATAATAATTGCTATCAGAAGTAATAACAGGGAATACATTATTCGGAGTAGTTACCCAAATACCAATTTCGTCATTATTATCATCTTCACATTGTATCTTACCATTTAAAAAAGAGATAGTTTTCCCATTTATATAAATTATAGGATTCTCAGACTTAATAATATCAAATCCATGTTTACTATCACAAGTAATTCTCCATATATTTACTTCTATTCCATCACCATATTTAGCTGTTACTCCTGAAATTACAAATGGATAAGGTTCAATGGCCAAAGTCCTGCATAAAGAAGTGAGTTTTGCTCTATTGGTAATTTGATTAAACTCTTGTAATATTATAGATAAATTCTTAAAGCTATCAGTATAGTAATGTCGTATATATTCAATATCCTCAATAGAATTATATTTTGCATTCTCAAATAAATCTATATAATCTAAAATATTATTTTTATCTCTTCTTTTCTCAATATTAAAATATGCAATGGCTTTATCCGGGCAAGATAAAAACATATGGAATAATAGTTCCTTGTAATAAATTTTGGATTCTTGCTCTAAATTAGGTTTTTCTATTTTACTATTCTGTATGAATTTCATCCTTTTATTTAATTCAAAAGCCCATAAATTCCAACTAGAGAAAAAGACATTAAATTTTCCACCTGAAGATAATTCAGTACCTCTAATTCTATTGATATGTCCGACAAAATACTGATAAATACTATCAAGAGTTTCGGGGAGAATCTTCCAATTATCCATGGAAAGTTTCTTATGACCTTCAGAAACATAATCTTCATATATCGGAATCGAAGAATACATATTATTGCCGACAGAAACAGTTCCACCTAAATAAGTTTCAAACATATTTGCCCTGTTAATATATCCTTTGGCTTCATGTTTACTATTAACACTGCACTTAGTATCTTTGAATCTAGGGAAAGATAGAATCGGGGCAAATATATAATCGTAGAATAAAGAATTTTCATAATTCTTCATCACAGCGTCCCACACATTGATATTTCGACGGTGTTCATACGAATTTGAGTTTGCTATGCCATAATTATAAAGATTGACAGTCTTAATGTCATCAAATTTTGAGTTGTCGAAGAAATATCCTCTTTGGTTTAATTCATTCCATATATTCTTACGATTTAGTATTTCTGTATAAATAACATCGTCATAAATGAAGTCACGAACAGTTTTACGTTTAGACAGAGATAATTGAAGTTTTTGTTCTAAATCATTCTGTAACGCATTCTCAAGATTCTCATCAAATCGTCTGACATTCAGAGTGCGAGCGTCATTAAAGATTGTTTCTATATCGCAAAAAACATAGTCAATGTCAAAATTATATGAATCTAACTTTGAGAAAATACTTGAGATGATACACTTCACTGCTTCGCAACCATTAGAACCAGTTTTAATGCCTAAAACCTCTCTCAAATAAAATACCATCTCGGCTTTCTGTTCGATAAATTTATCGTTGTTTTTATCTGAGTCAATTTTATATGGCAAACTTAATTCGTCTCTTAAATCCAATAGTTTGGTTGGAGAATCATACCACATGACACTTCCATTAAGAGAAAACAAAGTTTGAATTTGATAATATTCTTCTTGCCTTAATTCCTTGTTCTCTTTAGCCCCAATTAATATCTCAGCAATTTTATTTAAGGCACCACCCATTAGGCGACTTAGATTACCTTCGATAGATATTGAACGACATCCTTGAGGTTGGCATGCAAGAGTTCTAATAATATATCGGGCATAATTATCAAACGATCCTTTTGTCAAAGCAACAAACGAATTAAAAATCGTATTTAACGATAGAGAACTTAAAATGTAATTATAGTTGTCAGATATTTGTTCACCCTCATTGGTATAGTAATTTTGGATATAAGACTTCTTTACCAAGTCATCTTCATTGCCACTACACCAAACGAATGCATTTACACTATTATTAATCTTATCAGAATAAACATATATGTCTAATGAGATATTATTATATACAATACCATTTTTATCCACAAAATTAGCTGTGCGACTATAGACTGTGCAGAGTTCAGATTTACACTCTAATATTTCTTTAGGATTATTCCAAATAAAATTTCCTGCTAAAACTACAAATTTATTTATTTCCGAAGATAATGTTCTTACTGCCCCTAATAATATGTTTGACTCGGACAATAGTTGCTTATCATATAATGAAGTTGCAACGGGGTAATCCCAATAAAAAGGAGTATCTGCTGGGATTATATAATTTAGTATTTGTGGGTTAAATTTATTTTTAATACAAACAAAAAGATATATAAAATCATTATCTATCTCAGAATTAAATAATTCTCTCGGAACCACGAGCCAATCTAAAGCGTTATTAGCAGCTTGTAGATTAGTTATACAACCGAAGCTATGGACAAAATAACTGATTTTATTACCATCTGTTGGCTTATATTCTTTATTGCTAACTGAAGTCAGATGGTTAAATACGTTTTTATCATAAAATGCAGCTGCATATCTAATGGCATTAGTATCATCTGTTGGGAATTTATATATACCGTTGTATTTAATAGCCGCAGTTATTGCAGAGATTTTGTAGATAAAAATGTTATGTGTTTGACTATCATAAATAGCTCCATTATATCCCATTATGCAATTAGGGATTATTCCACATGATTCAAATGTTTCTATACTATCTGAATTAACATAACTACTTTCTTTATATGGGTCAAAAATCATTTTTAATGAATTATTGCCCCCATTTCTTTTATGTTTATAATTGTCTCCCATAAAGTTGAAGAATTATTGTTACTAAATTTAAACAGAATAGATACATTAAAAATCTGTTTCTGCATTCTACTATGCGTAATGTGCGAATCTACAAATAATTACTAAAAAGACAATGAAACTCAAGAAAAAATAACAGAGAATATTTTACAACATAATGCAAAATTTATTAAAGTATAGTTTTATTATATTTTTTAAGATATAATTAATAGATATAACAAATTTAACAGATGTAAAGAATAGACAAATAAGGAGATATCGAAAATTTAATTATGAGTGTCCGATAAAACTTTTTTGACTGAATAAAAAAATAGGGCTGAATCCATTTGCAGATTTCAGCCCTTTGTGGTTACTTTGGTTCAGCTAAAAACGACATAATAACCATGGGCAAAAGTACACATTTTATCGGACAGCCGTTGTATTCACAAGTAATAAATCTGCTTGACAAGGCAATAATTCTTCATATTAGTCGCGAACAGGGTGGAGAACACTATACAAAACGTTTCTCTGAGTGAATTTACCTGATTGTAATGCTTTACGCCGTAATCAAGCGCTTTGATTCTTTGCGTGAGATAACGACTTCTCTGCTTGCTGACACTAACAAACTGGCACACATTGGTATAACCTTCAAAATAGGTCGCAGCACGCTGGCTGATGCCAATAAACGCCGTTCCGTCAATCTTGCCTCAAGCACAATAGTTACGTGCAGTACGCTCAGCAATCCCATACCTCTTTGCAAATTCTGTAACCGAAATATAATCCATAAATAAAACCTATCGGCAAGTTATTTCATACAAAAACACCACAAATATAGCATTTCTTGCCGATATCGGCAAATTTTGACAAGAAAAGCAATGATTTTACATTATTTTTTTGCAGATAACGGCAAGAAGTATCATTTATACCTGCGCCCCTCGGCTTGGGAAGCCTATGCTCAAGCAAGTAGGCTACTACCGTCACTCCTCTTCCTTTTGCTTCCGAGTCACTTGTGGAAGTTCCTCGCAATAGGTTTTGTTCACCACCCTGTCGCGCATCAACTGTGGATTAGTGAAATTGCGGGATATGTTCTGAACTATATCCAAATAATTGTCCTTGCCCTGTTCATTTACATAATAATAGGGTTTGATAGATACGCAATTCTTGTGTTCAAACAAGGTGTTAAGCAAAGTTTTGTCCGACAATCCACACGAATGTCCCATTATACAAACCTGAAAAGGTGCAGAATCTATAAATGAAAGCAAATCCCTATAATTGGGAGTCTCCAAATATCGGTTAGTTTTAATGTGTCGCAGATACTCGTTGTCGTTAATCTTCTGGAGTCTCTTGTATTCATCATCGGATTCATCGCCATAACCAAATATCACATTCTCAGGTTTTGATAGTTCACCATGAATATGATTGAGAATAAAATGAGGATCCTCAGGCATATACAAGTCTGCAGTTGTTGTATAGTTGAAGTTTAGAAGCATCATTCTATCTGGATACAACATATCTTGTGGCAAAGCATCCCCATCTATTGAATCAATTCCCATAAACTCAATTTGGTCTTTATATGCATTTTTGAATTCATGCACGTTCTTAAGTCCACTCTCTGCATCAGATGGTTTATAAAGTTCTATATTATCTATCAGTTCTGAATCATTTAATCTTCTTTTGAGAAAATCATTCCATTTATCTTTGGCCTCTACAGAAATATCTTTAGCAACAAATGGTGCAAGCATTTTACTCTTTATATCATCGTCAACAAGTTCTTCTTTTATCTCATTCTTCTGAACATTATTTAGGCATTGTATAAGCAAACTTTGTAAAAAAGCAAATTCGTCGTTAATATTCTTCACTTCGTTTCTTTTTCTCAAAAGTTCTTTCAAAAGTTCATAATAATCACTTTCAAAATCCGCCCAACCTTTTGTTTTTATGGACAAAAAAATACGTTCAAGCAATTTCGATGGCTTAACATTATACTTTAAATACTTTTTTCCACTCTCAAAACACAAACACAGCTTGTTAAAAATGTTTTTCTTCAACTCTACCTCAATCAGTTTATCACCTTTCTTTGGAACACAGTCTTTTTCTTTTTGATTCTTCTCAACCCACGACATAATATACCATTCTATAAAATGCTCGTATTTTGTCTTCAACCCATGCGCCAAATCAAAGCCATTTCCGACTAAAATTATCCTGTTCATATTTTTCAATTTTCTTATATACACAAAGATACCACACACGACCACCCCTTGTCAACAGAAAGACTGGAAAGATATCAACAAGATTGTTTTTTTACCGTATTTTCGTTCGTTGTGGACGGATACGAATCTAAACCAAAATAATGTTCGTTACCTTCTTCGACTTTAAAACTCAAACTATTCGGGCAAGGGCGTTTTGTTGAATATGAGAAGTCTTCAAATTCCCATTTTTTAATTGGAGAAGATGAACGAACAATCTCTTTGAATTTCATACTTCTTTTTAATGTCGTAAAGTTATATTTGTCTTTGTTACAGAACGGAACTATAAAGGCATACTCTTCATTACATGTGGAGAGTACAGCTATACAATATGGCACATCGTAGTTATTATCCATGCGTATGTAAACTTTCAGACATGGAACCGGGTATATTCCATAACTACTTATTGCAATCTTTGGCAACTTACAATATCTTGTAGGAGATTTTATCCAGTTTATGGTTTCCTGAAAATATGGAAGATATTTACTATCGATAAGACTTATCACATATTTGCACAAACATTTATAAACATCCTGAGGAACGTATTTTATAGATCTCGCATCAAAGTACCTTACCCCATCAATAACTTCTCCTTGATATTCAAACTTCAGACAAAACAACTTCTCATCAGATGGTTTGCGATGCTCTATAACAAAGTTCTTTCCACGCATTTTTCTATATCCTTTCTTGCCTTTTATATTAAACATCGACAACATAGGAGATAACATCCTTGAGAATTCCGGTTCAATAGTCTTTCCAAATCCTGAATTACAAGTATTGCATTCCTCAAGACAAATTAGGCTTTTATTACCAAGAAATTCGCTTATTGCATGAGACTTGCTGCCACTAAACGATACCTCTGGAATTTTCTTGCCACAAAAGCGGCAAACTCGTTTTTCTTTATCCCTTTCTCCTATGTATGTTTTTTCTCCTTCTCCATTAAAAGCAAAAGTTCTATACAATGTAAACAGTTCATATATTTGAGATAGCCGTGATGTGTACGCCTTGAAATTATTTAATTTATAAACTTCGCGTTTCAACGCAGACAAGAAATACTCCTCATCAAAATAGCCATGCAAAACTATAAACTTACTATTAAATGGAAATTCATTTAGTTGGGATTTAATATTATTTAGACGGCGACCATCAAAAGTGATTTCAATCATCTTTTTTAAACGCGCCTTATACTCTTCATCTGCAACTTGTATTCTATTTATTAAACAATCCACATCACAGGCAAATACACCCGCCAATATTTCATATTCCTAAAAGTAATACAAATCTATATATATAACCTTATTAAGTTGCGATACTACAATAAGTGCCATAATGAGAAATAATTCTACGAGAGTTAACGAGTTAAGTTACCACAAATATACTACCACAACGCAGCGATTTCAATAGAAAACAGGAAAAGACATCAACAACATAGCTTGGCATTAGGAGATTAATAAAATGCATCATAGTCGTAAAAAAATATTAAAACCTAAAATTCCTGCAATTACCATTAATCATTATATTTGTACAAAAATTATCAAAATGGGTATTAAAAAATTTTTCAAATCTATTGTACGCGACATCACTGATAAATTCTGCTTTATCGACTTAGTAGCTATCTTATTATTTGTTGCTTATCGACCTTTAGTAGAAGAAACCACAAAAACTCTCATAGGCCATATTAGTGAAAAGTTTGACAATTCGTTATCAATGAAAGTCCTCGCACTATTAATACTTGTCTATACAATAATCAAATTTACAACAACATTTACAAAAAAAAGAATTTCGAAATTAATCTTACGTACCTCAACGTACGCAATACTTATTTACCTCTATTTTAGATGGTGTAATAAATGTATAGAATGGGAATATATCAAGTATGGATATTTTACTTATTTTGACATTATCGGAGTGCAGTCCTTAACAATAATCATTCTGTACATTATAGAACGTTTTAGAAGTGCTGATATACAAATAAACGACGACAACGACAAACTACTATGTGATAATGCTATTACAGATAGCAACGAAGACCTACTTGAGAGAACGCCATTTACAAAAGGACTTGCAAATCAAATTTCAAAATGTGATACAAAGAAAAGCGCATACTCTATTGGAATTGTAGCACCTTGGGGTAATGGAAAAACGTCTTTCCTAAGGCTATTGATTAAAGAACTTGAAAAATACAATAATTTTAAAATCATATATTTTTCACCTTGGCATTTTTCATCGAAAAAAGATTTGATAACAGCTTTTTTTAATCAGCTATCAAAACATATATCAAGTAATGACACTGAGCTATTCGAATTAATATGCAAATACTCCAGTCTTATAGTAGGAGAGACAAGAAGCACTGTACTACTACATTCTTTAAAGGATGAACTACAGCCATCAGAGTTGTATACCCAAATATCTACAATACTTTCAGAACGTAAAGAGCGTATAATCTTTATAATTGACGATTTGGACAGGCTAGAGGGTAAGGAAATTTTAGAAATTTTTAAAATAATAAGAGGGTGTGCGAATTTTCCAAACATTATATTCATTGCAGCATACGACAAAGATTATGTAATAAACACAATAAATAGACTTCAAATTGACACAAACGAACGTTTTATAGAGAAATTCTTTCAGACAGAATTTTATCTACCTCTATATTCTCCTGACAAAATAGCAGTTTATATTCTACAACAGGCAAGTTTATTTATGACTGAAAATGATTATAAGATTTTCAAAGAAGAATATATAGAATATGACGGAATTTTTCATCAGACCAAGCCACACGAAGATCTCATAAAAAATCTTCGAGATGCAAAAAGATGGTTAAACGCCATCAAACTTGAATATGAATTACTTAAAGAAGAGGTTCGAATTTGTGACCTCGCAGATATCATTCTACTCAAACTATATTTCCCATCTATATATAACATATTCAGTATTGAGTACAAGAGTTTTCTATATATAGACAATAACCAATATGCATTTTGGGAAGAAGGTATTGAAAACGGTGACAGTTATTTTGAACTTCTCAACTCAAAAAAGAAAAACTTTTGGGGGTGCAGTGAAACCAAGAACAATGTTAACATAGACAAGCTCAAGAACATTTTTGCTCGTCTACTACCAAAAGGCACTTATCGAATAGAGGATAAAGCATTTAATGATCCATTCTATACACCAAGATATTTTTATGGAATATTACAAAGCTATGACATCCCAGAAAAAGACTTTGAAGAGTACATAAAAATGAATCACGGTGCTTTGAAACAAATTATATCATCCGAATTTATAGAACAACGAAATATTGCTTTACTCAAATTATGGAGACATTGCGAGCCATCAAATAATGATGAAAGGCATAATGTATTGAAAATGATTTTTTACGCATGCAGTAAAAGCGAGAACTTGTTCTGCTCACAAGATGTTTTATACAATCTGGTGAAAGGTTTTACAATAAGCAAAACAGAAGTTGCACAAACATTAAAAGATCTTATGTTGGGAAATGGCGCATCTTATTATGTATGTCTTTTGATAAACGAAATAAAAAAGAACTACTATAGCTGGGATGATTTTATGACATTAAAAGAATATGAGAACATACAACTTGAAAATTTCAGAAATGCCATTGAAGAGGATTTTCCAATAAATATAATATTTAGGTTCTTTTGGTCAACAGCAAAGACACAATACTACAAAGAGGATGGTGAGACACATTCAAGATACATTTACAACCCAAAAGCCGTTGTAATATTCAAGGAAGGGATTATCAACAATCCTCAAAAGTTCTTGTATAAACTTATCGGAACAGAATCTTCAGCAATGGAAAAGATCAAAGAATGGGAACCATACGATTTGATATCCCAAGCATGGCCTGAATGGAAAGATTTTGAGGAATTCCTAAAAACAATACCAAATTCAGATAAACATACAGAATATCTTGAGTTTTTTGAAAAATTCAAAAACAACAATTACCAAGCTGTTGCATTTGAATTCAAGCATTGTAAATGAAATAAAACCAGGACGCGTAACCAGCCCCAACAAGTTGGACGGATTAATAAACGGTATATTAGTAAAGAGTTCGGTACAACATCGAACTCTTTTTTTGATGTTACGCCGTCACTGGGTTAATCACGTTATGGATATTGTCAATATATTTTGCCAGTGGTAACATATACGCACTGAACACAGCCAGTTTCTCATCGAATGGTGCTTCGTTCACAACAATTTCCTTTGTGATATCACCGTTCTCGCATACGTATGATATAATTGTAGTCAAGAACTCCTCCTGTTCATAGTTCAACTGTGAACCAGATATGAATGTAGCAAATTTCTCAACAGCCTCTTTTCTGTTCACACCAATGATAGAACGTATGAACATCGCTACATTCGTTCCACAAGGCATTCCAAGAGTATGTTTGTCATAATCCTGCCTATCGCCCAGTTCCTCCCATAGTATGCGTTCCAGTTCCCTAATATCGGCAACGGTAAGTTGTTCCATTGCGTATATCTTATCAAGCACTGGCAGATGTCTGTTCTCGGCAAGGAAATCCATCACCTTCTGTTTGTATGACACCTTTGGAGTAACACCCACAGTTTCGCCACCGAGAGTAACCACATCCTTTATATCAACTACAAACCACTGCTTTTTGTCTCCAATTAAGAACTTTGTCAAGTCTCTCAAATCTTCACGTACCTTCTCCAACCAAGCCAAAGAAACATTCTCCCAACATACTGGATTAAGAACCTCGTTGATAGTACCCATCTTTGCCTTAATCTGTGGGATAGATGCCTTATATTGCAGTTTCTCAGCCACGAACTGTACGTTCTGGATAGACTTGTGAGCATTCATATCATCATCGAGCAGAGAGAGTTCTATTGCCAACACCAGTACATCAAATTTCTTGGCATTCTCATCCAATGTGTTCTTTGCGAGCAATGGAGCAATGTCATTCTTCAATGTAAGTGTATCAAGCTCTGAGATATACACCCAAGCCGAAGCATCCTTGAAGTGACTAACCTGTTCCCATTTTGCACGAACCGAGATATGAGAGTCTGATAACATCGTTACCTGTTCCTTCAACATCGCCTTGATGTCATCGTGAAGTTTCTTTGCAAATTCATCCTCTTGATACTTCTGATGTTGCAGATGGAAAGCAATGTCAGCACGCAAGCCAAACAACTTTTCAGTAAGTGAAATTGTACTTGGAGCCTCCTTGCCGTCGGGGTACTTCTCAAAGTAGTCGAAGTTACAGCACCAGTCGAATATGTAGAACACCTCTTTGTCCTTGTCACCGAATACACCCTTTGACAAGCGTGTTCCTCGTCCAATCATCTGCAAGAATTTGATTTTGGACTTAACGGGCTTGAAGAACACCAGATTCAGCACATCGGGCACGTCAATACCGGTATCGAGCATATCCACAGATACTGTAATCTGAGGCTCTGCATCCCTTTTCTCGAATTTATCAATCAAGTCCTGTGCGTATGTCACGTAGTTGTCAATAAGCACACAGAAACCGGAACCGTATTCCGGATAAAGGGCATTGAAACGCTCAACAATAAGTTCAGCATGACGGTGGTTATATGCAAAAACAATGCTCTTGCCTATTCTCTCGCCACTCTGCACCTTCAAGCCGTTCTCCATCAAATCCTGAAGCACTGCATCAATGGTGTCAATGTTGTAGATATAACTGAATATCTCGCTATTGTTGATGTCACGTACATACTTTGGTTTGCTATATTCGCCACCATCCTCAGCCGCCTGCTTAGGATAATAATCAAGTGCCTTGCGAGTCTGTTCGTACTCCCATATTTTCTCCATCTGCTCCTTCTCATCCTCATCCAAACTGCTGTACTTAATACCCTCTTTAAGTATTACCGAACCACGCTTGAACCCTGCATAGTTTACCAAATAACCATCGGCAACAGCATCTTCCAGTTCGTAGGCATAATTTGGCGAACCCTGCTCCATTTCAAAAATGTCGTATGTGCTCTTGTCCACCTCATCACGTGGGGTTGCTGTAAGTCCAATAAGCATCGCATCAAAATAGTTGAATATTGCTCCGTACTTGCCAAATATTGAACGGTGAGCCTCATCAATGATAATCAAGTCGAACCTACCAACAGAGAATGGTTTTTCCTCTGTGTCTATGAAATTAATCATTGTCTGGTATGTCGAGAAGGTTATGCGAGCATTCAAATCACGTTCACCGCCCTCGTTCAATACACAAGTAGTCTCGTTTGGTAAAAGTTTTACAAAATTCTTGTGAGCCTGTTTAACCAATGATGTCCTGTCGGCAAGGAACAGCACGTTCTTCACCCAGTCGTTGCGTTTAAGAACATCAACCAGTGAAATTGAAACACGTGTCTTTCCAGTACCAGTTGCCATCACAAGCAAACCCTTCCTGTGCTTGCTGTTGTAATGCTCGCAAACCGCCTTAATTGCGGTTTTCTGGTAATACCTATCACTTATATTGTCATTGACTGTAAAGTCTGTTATATCCTTTCTTCCACGCTTTTGAAGCATACGCTCCAAGTCATTCTCGGTATGGAAACTGAACAGTTTGCGTGGAGGATAGCCAAGCCCATCAATAATGAATGTCTGGAATCCGTTAGTATAGTATATCACCGGACGTACACTATATTTAGCCTCCAAACAATCGGCATATAGTTCTGCCTGATGCTTGCCCTTCACTGGTGATACAGATGTTCTTTTTGCTTCTATGACTGCAAGAGGCTTGCCGTTACTGCCGAACAATACATAATCGGCATAACCCACATCGTGGCTATTCGGCATTCCCTGCAATTCCACCTCAACACAAGCCTTTGAGGGCTGAATCAATCCGTTGGTGTCGAGTATATCCCATCCAGCCTCTTTCAGCATCAAGTCGATGTACAATCTGCGAGTCTCAGCCTCTGAAATATCCATAGGAAGCACCTCAACAGGTGCTTTTGACTCAACTGCAACCTTGTCGGCAACCTCAACAATCCTGTTGGCGGTGTCATCGTGAACCACCGGGATAATTGTAGGAGTCGCAGGAATGCTTGGAATCAATGTCTTGTCAAAAGGCTTGACACTATTGACAACCCTAAGTTTTATGAGAATTGAAGCGACTACATTGTAGATATTGAGCAAGCAGAAAAATGACTCTTTCTTGCTTACCGATGAAGCATGAGCACCGTTGTTACCAACCTTACGGACATAGTGAACAGCCATCATCACCCTCTCATCACCGATAAACTCCTTGAATGGCTCGCCATCCACAAGTTCAAACAATGATGTCCTTTCGGGGATGTCGATGTTCTTCATTTCGTACAATGAGCGTACAATGTATTCCAGTGCTCGCCTTGCATTAACGGCACTGATATCCGGGTTAGCCACCTGCTGTTCCTCTGCGATTGAGCAGAAACGGTGCAAATCGGTTAATCCCAAATCCCTTATGTAGTCAAAGTTTCGCATATCATTATTTTATCCTTAAAGGTGTATCTCCTAATTCGTATGTTGAAAGGTAAATACGTGTATAGTCGCTTTCAACATTTAGCGTATCTTCTGGTTTATATATTACTCCCTCGTTAAAAGGTATATTAATGTTCAACCAATATTCATCAATAAATTTATTCTTTTCGAGTTGCTTATAACTTATCAGTTTTCGTTCTTTATTCTCAATCAGTTTCCCGATTATTGAGTAATCAATTTCATCACTGATAAATTGCGTATCCATTCGTAGGACTCTTACATTGTCTTTCAGAATGTCAGAACGCATACTATGCCATACAAATCTTTTACCAGCTTCTCTGCCTCTGCTATATTCAATATCCTCTATAACCTTTTTGCTGTCGAGTCTCTTTAATGAATAGGCAAAATCGCTAAATTGTACGCTTAATTGAAAACTGACATCGCCACGTTCTCTTAATATTTTCTCATATTCTTCACATATCTTGTCAAGTCTTGCATCAGTTCTTTGCCTATCTTGTGTTGAATGGTATTCAACGTTCTCAACGCCTATAATCTTACCTTCATAGTTCTTGATAGTTACATCTGGTTCATCGCTAATCTCGACATCCTCCCAACTGATGTTAAGATGATTTATTATTGGTGATATATGATGTTTTTCCATCAGCCTCTGGTATTCCTCATTAGTCATAATGAATCAATTGAAATAATAATCCATACGGCTATTGAACAGTATCTCAGTTTCGGCAATGGATTGCTTTATCAGTTCCTTTTGCTTTTCTATTGCTTCAATCTTTGATGCAAATTCTTGTTGAAGAGCAAGAGGGGGTAATGGTAAAACATATTGTTCCATACCAACCTTTGTTAAATGCACCATACCAATACCATGCACATCCTTCATAAAAAAATTAGTCATAGTATTGAGTAAATATTTATAATATTGTATATCTAATACATTCTTATCATACAAGACTTTCCATATATGATAGTGATATATTACCTTGCCCTCATTCCAAATGAATGCACCAAAAGAGGCACTCCATGCGAAAAGCAAGTCTCCATTATCACAGTATTTATCTTCTTCCAAATCTAAATCAGAATAATAATAGTTCCCGTTAGTAAAGAAATTGCCAACACGAAGCACTTTATATTTTCCCTCATTTAATAATTCATTTTGCGTGTATGCTCTACCATTTAATAGCGTAGAAACATCTTTCAATGCCTTTACTTTCCAACCCTTTTCATTATTGATGGGATTGCCGAACATTTCGTAGAAGATAGACTGTGCAAGGGCATCATATTCCTTTAACTGCTGTTTCTTTTTCTCTATGACAGAAGAAAGGCAGTCCAACTCTGCAACAATCTTTTCCTGTTCGGGTAGAGGTGGAATAGGTATAGAATACCCCTTAACGTCATCTTCTCTCACTGCAGGATAATTCGCCCCAGAAGTTCTCGAAATTAAATAATTCGTAAATGGTTCTCCTATAACAATGTATTTAAGAAAGCGAGGATTTTCTTTTGTTCTGAGAATACAAAATCCACTTGAAGCAACTAAATTATTTCTATCATCACATATTAACGCAATATTTTTAAGATTAGGACGTACCAATGATACAAGTATATCATTTTTTTCTACGACTTGCTGTGCTCTTGATGGAGCATCCTTTAACAACATTGTCGTTGGTTCTGTTATTTCATTTGTTGATGAATCAATGGCTGATATATCAATATATACAATACTATCAGATGGACTATATGTTTTTACAGCCCTTGCTATTTGCTGTTTTTTACAACAAATATCTCCCAGTTTCTTTATTTCCCAACCTTGTTTCATCATTTTATCTATAAAGTGCTATTATGGAAATAACTGTCGCTATCACAGAAGCAATAGTTGCTATTGCAGAAAGCCACAATGCCCTTTTAGAAATCCTGTTAGCCTCTTTCTGTTCAGCAATAGCCTTTTCTTGCAATTCAAGATTCTTTGTTTGTTCTTCTATTGCCTTTTGCTTTTCCTCCTCAATCAATATTTGTTTGTGACGTTCTTGTTCTTTTTTAAGTATGCTAATTATGGATTGGATTGCGGTTCTATTATTATTTTGTCTTTCTACTTCAAGATGATGCAAATCCATACAAAATGAAGGCAAGGAAGTCGGATTCTCAATCTTTATATTGGCAACATTTCTTATTGTTATACTTGATACATCCATTCCTTTCAAGTTCCTAACCACTTCTTCTATTAGATTATATGGCAGATTTTTCGTTGTAACAAACCTGTTTAGATATACAATCAACTCATCCAACGCTCTTATGGTTTCCTCGTGTGTCATATTATAAAAATTAACAAGATATCTATATTTTACCTAACAAAATCATTTGCATTTAACAATATCACTTAAATCTGAATATGAACGAATTTGCTCAATAAAGCCAGACTCCACAAGATTGAACAATCTTCTTATACTATTGCAATAAACATTAATATCATCATTGCCTTTCACCTCATATAACTTTTCAAGAAATCCAACCAATCCCTCTGTTTTTAGTTTATCTTCTAAAATTCGGTGTGTTTCAATGTCCAATTGATCTATATAAGAATACAATTGAGATGTCGTTTTTTTGATTGCACTATAATCCGTAAAAAACAAAACAAGATTACCCAATTGTTTTGATGGCAATATTTGCTTAGCATTATCTAGAACATTTTGCACTTTGCTATCACTAGGACCAAACACTGTTACACCTTTCAATACGGAGTCAAATTTATGGTTCAAACTTTTGATCATTTGCCAATCATTACATAATGCATCATATATTTCAAAATACTTTTGGTGCATTTGTATTCTTAAATTATTTTGTTGAAGAGTATTTTGTTGTTCACCAAGTTTTTTTGTCAATCTAAATAACAAATATGACAAAATTCCGGAAATTATTATACTTACAACAGTTATACCAATTACCCACCAATCGGGTTCATTGAGTTTCTCAACTTCCTCAACAAGCCTATTAAGCAATATTTTAGTTTCGTAATCCATAGTATTATTCAACCTTACAGCGTTCACGAATTTTTGCTAAAATATCGTTATTATTTTCACGAAGTTCATTCTTTCGTTCAATAAAGCTCAAAAGATTTGAGCCTATAATAGCCTCGTGTCGTTTGTCTTTTATATGTTGTGCTATGTAATACGCTTTCCCTTTTTCCATGCACCCATCAATTTCAAAAATTGCATATGAACCAGTTCTGTCATAAATCATCATTTTATCATCTACCATCTTTACAAGAAACTTAAGGTTGTTAACCATAAGTTTAAGAATACTCCGGTATCTATCCAAATCGAAAAAATCTTTAGTAAACTTAATTTCAAAGTCTATAGCATTCTGTTCTAAGTCCTTGCATAATTGCTCGATATAGTCAAGTTTTAATTTCAAAAAACCATCTTCTGCTTTCATACATACCACAACTCCCAACGTTCCTATTATCTCATCAAAAAAATAGTCTATCTCAGCATTTGCCCTCTTCACCAACTTATAGAGTTTGCTATATATTTCATACTCTTGTTGTAATATTTGTTGCTCTTGCAATTTTATTTGCTGTTCTTGCAATTCGTTTTGGCGCTTAGCAAACTTATAAGTAATCCAAGCTGCAACAATTGCAGCTAAAAAAGTTGCAATAACACTCCACCAGTCAGGGTTGGTTATAAACTTGTAAAAACAATCCATATACTACATAAACTTAGCTTTGAAATCATTGATGGCATTCATAATCTCGCTCTCCAATGATGCTATTCTGCCGAAGATTACATCACTGCTCTCATATACAACCTTTTCACGTTCAATCTCTTTGTACTTATTGATTGACAAGTCATATCCTTTTTCACGAATTTCCTCAACTGGTACAAAGAACGATTTATCCTTTCTGGTTCTATCTGCTTCCGCATCAAGGTTGTGGAAACGCTTAACAATGTCCGGAATGTCATTATCGGCAATGGGGTTACGCATATCATTGAGTGAAAACCCGTCGGCAGTCATGTCATAGAACCAAACCTTGTCCGTTCCTCCTGCATTTGTCTTGGTAAATACCAATATCGCCGTCGATACTCCTGCGTATGGTTTGAACACACCGCTTGGCATTGAAATCACAGCCTGTAATCTCTGGTTATCGACAATCTCTTTTCGTATAGCCAAATGTCCTGTACTTGTACCAAAGAGAACACCGTCGGGAACAATGGATGCACATCTGCCACCCAGTTGAAGCATTCTAACGAACAGAGCCAGAAACAAAAGTTCTGTTTTCTTTGTCTTGGTAATGGCAAGCAGTGATTTGCTCACAGCATCATAATCGAGGCTTCCTGCAAATGGTGGATTAGCCAAGCAAAGAGTATATCTGTTCTCATCGGTATTGTCGGTTGAAAGGCTGTCCTTGTACTCCACCTCGGGGTTATCCACACCGTGTAGCATAAGGTTCATAGCACCGATACGAAGCATTGTTGTGTCGGTGTCGAAGCCGTGCAACAAGCCGTTCTTGTAGTGCTTCATATTCTCCGGTTTCAGTAGTTCTGTCTTGTAATGCTCCTGAACATATTTGGCACTCTCTACAATGAAACCTGCCGAACCCATTGCAGGGTCGCACACGCTATCCTGCAATGTGGGTTGCATCATATCAACCATCATCTTTATTATGTGACGTGGAGTGCGGAACTGTCCGTTGTTGCCACTTGCAGCCATCTTGCCAAGAACATATTCATAGACATCGCCCATAGTATCACGGTTGTTCATATCAAGGGCATCAATGCCTTCGACAATCTTAACCAAAGTACGTGGGTTCTGTATAAGAAATGTTGCATTCGCCATGAATTTGCTGTATGCCGACTCCTTTCCGCTATTCAGGTTCTTTATGAAAGCAAAGGCATCACGGCTGATGATGCGGTACATCTCTTCCGCTTCTTTGTTCTTGAATACGCTCCAACGCAAAGTTTCGTATGCAACATCCCTGTCTGTCTCCGGGTTATGCCACATACCGTCACCGAATGTCGGTTCTTTCACTGCTACACCCATAATGCTTGCATTCGCCTCCTTTGTCTTTTGAGCATCATCGAGCATCTTCATGAAGAACAGATAAGTCATCTGCTCCAATATGGTGATTGAATTGGTTATACCACCAGTCCAAAAGGCATCCCAAATAGAATCTATACGGTTTTTGATTTCTCCGGTTATCATAATAGTGTCTTTGATTTTCTAAATCTATAAAGTGTAATATACAAAAATAAATAAAATTTATTTTATCACCTCATTTAAACTCCAATTTGCTGAAAACATCCACAACTGTCATAAAAACAGCAACCACATATCCCCCAGACGTGTGGTCAACACCTCTCCAAAACAAATCCCCCTACCCCCGTGTTATCTTCTCAAATTAAACTGTACTGTTATGGAGTGGTTTACTAATCTTTTGCAGGCGCACCCTGAATTGGCGATATACCTTACACTGGGATTGGGATTTCTAATCGGTAAGATTCATTTCAAGGGATTCGGGCTTGGGATTGTGACGAGTGTGCTGCTTGTTGGTGTTGTTGTGGGGCAGCTGCATATCCCCATGACCGGGGCTCTTAAGCAGGTGGCGTTCCTGCTGTTCCTCTTTGCCATCGGATACAAAGTTGGCCCGCAGTTCTTTGCAGGGCTCCGCAAGGAGGGATTGCCTCAGGTATATTTTGCCGTTGTGATGTGCGTATTCATTCTGCTATCGACATGGGGCATCGCGCTCCTTATGGGCTACAATGCCGGCAAGGCAGCCGGTCTCCTGTCGGGTTCGCAGACTATAAGCGCGGTGATTGGTGTTGCCGGCGACACGATACGCGACTTCGGGCTGCCGGCCGACGAGCAACAGAAGATGCTCGACATAATGCCTGTAGCCTATGCCGTGACTTACATTTTCGGTACTGCCGGGTCGGCTTGGATTCTGGCGCGCTTAGGCCCCAGGATGCTGGGCGGCATAGACAAGGTGAAGGCTGCTTGCCGTGAGTTGGAGAGCCACATGGGACGTGACGAGAGCGACAGACCGGGGTTCATGGATGCAAAACGTGAAGTCGAATTCCGTTGTTACAGGATAGAGAACGATTGGTTTGCCAAAGAGCGCAGGGTGAGCGACCTGGAGCAATTCTTCGAAAGACAGGGCAAGAGACTGTTCGTGGAGAGAATAAGGAAAGGGAAACGCATAATAGATGATATAAGAGCCAATGAGCATCTGAACATAGGTGACGAGGTTGTGCTTAGCGGAAGACATGAATACACCATTGGCGAGGAGCGTTGGATTGGCAAGGAGGTTGACGATGATGCGCTGCTAATGTTCCCGGTTATGGTGATGAAGTGCATTGTTGCCGGGAAGCGTGGAATGCGAATAACAGCATACGGCGGAAAGAAGATAAGCGAGCTCCGCAACAAGCCTTTCATGCACGGTGTGATAATACAGAAAATTAAGAGAATGGGCATCAGCATTCCGGTGTTCCCTGAAACTGTAATAAACACCGGCGATGTGATTGAGGTTGTCGGAAAGAAGGTTGAGGTTATGGCTGCTGCAAAAGAGATTGGCTACCCCGACCCTGCTACCAACGAGACCGATATCGTATATCTTGCGTTAGGCATAATCTTAGGTGCAATTGCAGGCACTCTCACGCTTCATATAAGCGGAGTGCCTATCAGCCTGAGCACGAGCGGAGGCGCGCTAATTGCAGGACTGGTATTCGGCTGGTGGCGTTCGCACCACCCTACTATGGGTGCCATACCCGAAGCGGCTCTATGGGTGTTCAACAACATGGGACTTAACATCTTCATTGCGGTCATTGGCATATCGGCCGGACCAGGATTTATCGAAGGCTTCCGCGAGGCCGGGCTATCGCTCTTCATCGCAGGCATAATTGCCACATCTTTGCCTCTCTTGTTCGGGTTGTTCATTGCCATAAAGTGGTTCAAGTTCCACCCTGCCATTGCGCTTGGATGCTGCGCAGGTGCAAGAACGACAACTGCTGCAATCGGAGCGATACAGGAGAGCGTCGGCAGCGAAACACCGGCACTGGGCTACACCGTTACATACGCTGTAGGCAATACGTTGCTTATACTATGGGGCGTGTTCATAGTGCTGATGATAGGATAAGGGAAGAGCAAAGAGCAAAGAGCAAAGATGAAAGCTGAGCCGTAGGCGAAGTTTAGACAGCACTTGCAGCGATAGGTCACGCGTAGCACCGCAACCGTGGTGCCGCGTGGGTCGCGGAAAGCAAGAGGTGTCAAAGCTGAAAGAGCAAAGCTGAGCCGTAGGCGAAGTTTAGACAGCACTTGCAGCGATAGGTCACGCGTAGCACCGCAACCGTGGTGCCGCGTGGGTCGCGGAAAGCAAGAGGGGTCAAAGAGTACAGATAACAGAGTACAGAGTACAGAGAAAGTTGCGAGTAAGCGAGTGCAGAGAAAAGTTTACTTTTACTATGCCGAGCGAGAGCAACTTGGGCGAAGCCAACAGAGCTAAGAGAGAATGTTACTTATGTTTTAATCTTATAAACCGATTATATGAATAATTTACTTAACGACCACAGCGAAGTGGTTTCCTTCGAGAAGGAGATGGAGAAGATTAGCCCGTTTGAGCTTAAGGACAGGCTCATTCAACTTGCGGGCGAGAGCATAAGAAAGATGACACGCACCATGCTGAATGCAGGACGCGGCAACCCGAACTGGGTGGCGACAGTTCCCAGAGAGGCTTTCTTTGCAATGGGACGTTTTTCACTTGACGAGTGCCGTCTCGACTGGGAGTACACTGAAGGGCTTGCCGGAATACCGCATAAGGAGGGTATTGCTGCACGTTTCGAGGCGTTCCTGAATACGCACCGAAAGGAGCATGGTGTGGAGTTCCTGGAGAAGTGCTATCGCTACATGCTGCAGGAGCACCGCCCGAATGCCGATGAGCTTGTACATGAGTGGGCCGAAAGCGTAATAGGCAATCAGTACCCTGTACCCGACAGGATACTTTACTTCACCGAAGTAGCCATGCGTGACTACTTCGCTCAGGAGCTATGCGAC
>JAFWZH010000324.1 GCA_017522515.1 Clostridia bacterium | reverse complement strand
GTTTTCAAATCTGCTTGAATACCGGCGCCTCCACTGCAGTCACTTCCTGCAATGGTCAATGCTGTTTTCATTTTCATAAAAATACTCCTTTCGTTTTTCAGCATCGTTTTGTATAGCGGCATAAGGTGGTGCCCCCAATCTGCCGCTTGAAGCTTGCGGTTATAAACCGTAAGCAAACTTCCAAAAATATTCTGTCTGTGTAAAATTCTCAAGGAAGCAATCCGAAACGGAGTGTAGTTCCGCTTGCTTCGTCTCGTGAGAATCATATACGGCAACGGTTATAAAGCCATCAGCCTTTGCTGTTTTGGCGGCGTGATAAGCATCCTCAAGGACGACCGTATTTGACTTTGTTGTCCCAAGGCAATCCATTCCCTTTTGAAAAATAATAGGCTCGTCCTTGCCGTGTCCTACATCGGTACAGGTAAAGATTTCAAAAAAGAAAGATTCCATACCGCACCGCTTTAATGCCGTTTCCACTTGATAACGGTCTGTTGCGGTGGCAATACACATTCTGACTCCTTGTTTTTTCATTTGCTCAAGGAATGCAATTACGCCTTTCTTGGGCTGTACCGTATGAAAGTAAAAGTCTTCTACCGTGTGGTTGATGCCGCCCATAATTTCCTCGACCGTTAGCGGAATTACATACTTTTCACGGATGTAAGTTGCAGATTGCAGAAGGCTCATTGGCTTCAATACCTTTTGCAAATCTTCCCTTGGCTCTATGCCAATGGATCGGAGATAAACTTCTCCTGCGGTATCCCAAATGAACATAGAATCGAAAAGTGTTCCGTCAAAATCGAAGATGGCTCCCTTTAGCATAAGCCAAGCTCCTGCGCTCTTGCTTTCAATTCCTCTGCCGCCGTTTTGGGATTCTCTGCTTTCATAATGGCAGATACCACACAAATTCCGGCAATGGGTATATCTGCAAGAATATCAATATTGTCCTTGTTCAGACCACCGATGGCATTTGCAGGAATCGGAACAGCATTACAGATATCCCGAAGTGTATCGGTAGAAGTCAAAACGGTCTTTACTTTGGTTGTGGTGGGATAGATTGCACCCACACCAAGATAATCAGCTCCTTGGTTATAAGCTTCTTTTGCCCAAGGAACGGTTTTTGCTGTTGCTCCTACAATCTTGTCATCGCCCATCAGTTTCCTTGCTGTGGCAACAGGCATATCCTCCGCTCCCACATGAACACCTTCTGCATCGATGGCAAGAGCAATATCCACACGGTCGTCTATGATTAGCGGCACGTTGTAACGCTTTGCGATGGCGTGTACCTTCTCGGCAATCTGAATATACTCCCGTGTACTCCTATTCTTCT
The DNA here is from genome assembly GCA_017522515.1 of Clostridia bacterium. Next base: position 67,132 of record JAFWZH010000324.1, on the reverse strand, counting down.
CACGAAGCTGAAGAATGGTTACACCGCCTTTCAGGGCCTGTTCCACGCGATAGAGAAATTCCTCCTCCGAGTAGTTCGTGCTATCGGTTATAAAATATAAACTTGTATCAAACTTTTTCATTTTCTTACCTCACACATACAAATAATCATTCAAAACCGGTTGCAGGCCTTCCTTTGAAATGTCATTATACATTTTATCAAGACTGCGGTCATCGTCAATCTCAAACTGCTCGTCGCCCTGCACTTCATCCGTCTCTTTGCCCGTATATTTGCTTTCGTGGTCACCGATACCTGTAGAAACACCTGCAGAAACCTTAGTTGCTGCAATCTTCACGATACCATTACGGAACGCAGCACTCTCACGGGAAGATACAGTAATGCCAACATATGGCAAAAAAATACGGTAAGCGCAAAGAACCTGACAAAGCTGCTTTTCGTGAACATCCAAAGGATTTATCTTATCATTATTAATGATCGGTCTAAGTCTTGGACAAGACAAAGACATTTCAGCGTGTGGATATTTCCTCTGCAAGTAATAGACGTGCAAAGCACTTGCCAAAGCATCCTTACGGAAGTCTGACAGTCCAAGCAGAGCCGAAAACGCAACACCACGCATTCCGCCACGAAGTGCACGTTCCTGTGCATCAAAGCGGTACGGCCATACACGCTTGTGTCCGAATAGGTGAAGCTGTTCGTACTTATCAGTGTCGTATGTCTCTTGAAATACAGTTACATAGTCCGCGCCGCATTCGTGGAGGTACTTGTATTCGTCGGTATTGACGGGATAAATTTCCAAACCAACCATACGGAAATACTTACGCGCTAATTTGCAGGCTTCACCGATATATTCCACGTTGCTCTGACCTCTGCTTTCTCCCGTAAGAATCAGAATCTCCTCCATACCGCTCTTGGCAATGACTTTCATCTCTTTTTCAATCTGTTCCATGCCGAGCTTCATGCGCTTTATATGATTATAGCAGTTAAAACCACAGTATACACAGTAATTCTCGCAGTAATTCGCTATGTAAAGAGGTGTGAAAAGATAGACGGTGTTTCCGAAGTGCTTGCTTGTTTCCAGTCTTGCACGCTGTGCCATTTGTTCAAGAAAAGGTTCTGCAGCAGGAGAAAGAAGCGCTTTGAAATCCTCTATCGTGCATATATCGTGTTCCAAAGCCGCCTTTACGTCAGCTGCGATGTATTTTGAATAGTCATATGAATTCATCTGTGCCATAACGCTTGCACATACATCAGACTCGATTACTTCCATACCCGGCAGATATTCCATATGGTTCTTTCGAGAGGACTGATCGGCTTCAAGGCGATGTTTTTTTGCAAGTGCTTCCGGCGATAGATGATCCGAATCCACAAAAAATTGATTTTCCATAGCTTTCACCTTAATCTCTGAGGAAGCCTGTCAGCGGATCGGAAGCAGAAGCACCACGTGTGAGCACTCTGCCAAGACCGGAAAGGTATGCCTTGCGTCCGGCTTCAATAGCGTTTTTGAAGGCGGAAGCCATCATCGGAAGGTCACCTGCAGTTGCAAGAGCAGTATTTGCCATAATAGCGGCGGCGCCCATTTCCATTGCTTCGCAAGCCTGTGAAGGTCTGCCGATACCGGCATCCACAATGATAGGCAGGTCGATTTCATCAATAAGGATTTGAATAAACTCTTTCGTTGCAAGTCCTTTGTTGGAACCAATCGGAGAAGCCAAAGGCATAACGGAAGCTGCACCTGCATTTACAAGGTCACGGGCTACGTTGAGATCGGGATACATATACGGCATAACCACGAAGCCTTCTTTGGCAAGGATCTCGGTTGCCTTAATGGTTTCCCCGTTATCGGGAAGCAGATACTTTGAGTCACGCATAATCTCAATTTTCACGAAGTTACCGCAACCAAGCTCACGGGCAAGACGAGCAATACGGACAGCTTCTTCTGCATTTCTTGCACCGCTGGTGTTAGGAAGCAAGGTAATACCTTCAGGAATGTAATCCAGGATACTTTCCTGTTCCTTGGTGTTCGCACGACGAACCGCAAGGGTGATGATTTCCGCGCCTGCATCCTTTACGGCGGCTTCAATCAACTTCATAGAGTATTTGCCGGAACCGAGAATAAAACGGGAGTTAAATTCGTGTCCGCCAATAATTAGTTTATCGTTGTTCATTTGATTTTCCTTCTTTCTTTAAGTTTCAAATTGTTCTGCCAAAATTCTGAGTACGGTATGGGCTTGATGTGCAGCACAAAGCATTACACGGGAAGTTACGAGACTGCCTTCTGATTGTACATCACTTTCTTCATCTCCGCACAGATAAAATTTACTTGTAATTTTTCTTGTCTTGATGGAGTTTGCACTACCAAAACCTGCCATGCCTGAAGCGGCAACAAAGTATTTATCGGGCATTGTTTCAAGAACAATGTTCGTCAGCATTGCCTTACACTCTGCATTATCAAAGGATTCGCAGATAATATCTGCACCTTGTAACAAGTGAGCGGCGTTTTCTTCTGTGACATAAGCGGTGTGAATTTCAATATCAATATACGGTGCAATCTCTTTCAAATTTTCCGAAAGAGCTTCTGTCTTATATTGACCTATTTGATTTGCTTTGTACTGCTGACGGTGGAGATTTGTTATATCCACTTTGTCAAAATCAATGAGGATTAATTTTCCAATGCCGGCACGGGCAAGAGAAATGGCGATATTAGAACCGAGACCGCCAAGACCACAGATAGCTACCGTAGCCACTGAAAAATTCTTTTGCAACTTCTCTCCGTGTCGCTCTGCAAATGCTTTATTCCATTCTTCCTTTGTCGGTATCAGATTAACCACCTCCAACAAAACTGACAACCTCTATGCTGTCGCCATCCTTTAAAACTGTTTCGCCATACTGAGATTTAGGGACAATATTTCCGTTACGCTCTACTGCGATTCGTTTTGAATCATAGTTTGTAGTTGCAAGGTATTCCGCAACTGTCTTTCCTGCAATATTCAGTTCCTCACCGTTGATCTTTACCATAATAAACCTCCGAAAACAATAAAAAAAGAAGCTACCGATTTGGTAACTTCCTTAATGTACTGTGTTCTTCCCAATATCCTTGCATCAGGCGTCCCTACGTTGGCATTATCCAAATCAGGTTCTCGGTCGAAGGTTACACCTTCCTCTCAGCCTATAACATAAGCTCCCGTTAATTTAATTGTTGCAGTCATTGTACACCTATTTTCACAAAAATGCAAGTAGTTCCCAAAGGTCCTCACGGCTTTCAGATGGAGTTCTTCCGGAAATAAAAGTGCGGAAATATTGAAAACTTCACATTTCTATGCTTTAATATAAAACGAGGTGAGAGCATGGAACATTTTTTCGAATTGATTGCTGAATTATTGTTTGGATTGGCAAAAAGCAAACCTGATAAAATGCCATCTGATATTTCATATAATCCTATTTTTTTAATTAGACACCCTGCAAAGAAAACTCTTGCCAGAGTTTTTGCGACAATCATCCTTATTGGTGTGTTTTCATTGCTTTGGATATTTGTTGATAATGATACTCGACTCTTGTATATAATATTTATTATCTTATTCGGTATTTTGTTAATCTTAACTTTAATCGTTTTTTCTTTTCGTTGTTATGTTACAGAACAGCATATCAAAAAGAGCTATTGGGGATTGTTTAGTAAATATATCGAATGGGACAAAGTTTCGTGTATAAGAGTTGTTGAGAAAACAGATGAAAAAAGTGTTATTATTGCGATTTATAACGACGACGGCAAATGTGTAATCGATTTGAACACCGATATGGAGAATGTTTGGTATATTGTGAAAATGGCAGAAGTAAAAAACATCACAGTAAAACATGAAAAGGATTTATCATTAAAACAAATATCGCATCTTTGAGAAATATACTGTTGGATATAGACAAAAGGACTATGACATTTTGGGTGTAATAGTCCTTTAAATTTTATCATATATCTTCATCCACAGAAAAAACACAATGAAAATACGGGCACTCTTTTGCCTGTTCAAATTTTTCCGCATCGGTAATATCATTGTAAAAAAACAAGAACTTCGCAGGCAGGCATTTATGTTCAGGCTTTAACAAATCTGCATCATTTTCAAGGGTTTCTTTCATTGTCATTTTGGTATTACATTCACCGTCCAAAACAAAAAACCATTCGCCATCAACTTGTTCAAACCCATCATAACCCCATCCACACAAGAGCACTTGCCCGTCTTTTACAAAGTATTCAAAATCATTGTTTTTTATATATTCAATAGGCAACTGTTCTCTTACAATGCGATTATAGATTTTTACAACATCTCCTGATGTAATAAAAAATTGGTACTTGATTTTGAAATCTTTATAATACGGCATTCTATGATAACGGATTATATCAAATGGAACAAAAAGCAAATATCCAACACACACAACCAAGGTTATAGGCACACCTATGATTATACCTAACCCCGTTCCAAGAATGCTTAAAAATTTTTTCATGCCCTTCTCCTCACTTCTGCATATTATTTCTTTTCTCTTTAAAGTATCTTTTCTTTATCACCTATTCACTATAAAACAGCTGCTTCGGACTCTTTGGTTTATCAGGATTGCTCATTTTTATTTTACCACTTTCAACCAATGGCATTACATGTGTCTGTATTGCATACGTTACAGAACTCAATCCCAGATAATCACAAATCTCTTTTCTTGTTCTTGGTGTACGACAGAACAATACTAAATCATTGTCAGTTTCTACATTGACATCGTTCTTTGTATCAACTTCATGTTTATAAAGCCTTACCACAAAACTGCCACGTTCTTCAGCAAATTCTGGTTCTTGCAAATTATATTCGTACATTGTTCTTCTAATTGTTGGTATTCCCGAATAACGATTTTCTGGGACATCATCTGTTCTCCACCGAGTTCTTCATTCACTCTACGGCTTGTTACTGCATTATACATTTTGTTTTCACAACGATTTCAAATATTCTTCCACATTCAAATATTGAATTCCATCTATCTTAGCACTCTCACCTCGATAGATTACATATTTTTCTTCAATATCACCATATCTGTGACTTGTCATCGCGCACTTTTCTTCATCCTTAAGATGGTGATATTGTTCCGCCACCTGCTCTTTGCTGTATTTTACTTCATAGATTTTGCAACTAATCTCTTTTGGATCAAAAACAACCATGTCATACTCACCAACTGCAAATTGCAATTTAAAAACTTTTTTCTCTGGATAAGCAATTTGTGTTTCAAGCAATATGATGTCTTCCATCATTCTGCCACGGATCTCGTTTAACAATCTCTCTAAAATACGCTGTCTTTCTTTTGCCGACAATTCTTGAAATTTAGCATCAAGAAGCATATTTTCTACAATCGCACTGGCTTGGGCATATCTCATGCCTGGTTGTGTGATCACTATTATCTTCCCACTTCGACTTACTTCTGGTAAAAATTCCAATTCAATCTCCATGATCAAGTCCAACAGCACTAAATATTCTTTTATCTGAAGCATATGAACGTCTTCAATATCGATGTTTTGGTCTTCCTTATTGATGATATCAAGCATATCCATAATGCCTGATGTCACTTTATCCAGATCCATATGTTCTTTTATATTGATCGGATTTTCTCTATCTCTAAGCAGATTTGATGCTGTCAGAGAAATATCATGTGATTTAAATGTACGTTCCACAACACTTCGTGCAAAACTGTGATTGATATTTTCTACCACACGATTAATCACATTTGTCAGTTCGCCCTGCTCATACAGTTCCAACAAATGACGAAAATGTCCGCCATATTGATACATTTTAAGAGAATGCTGAATATTTTTTGCAATCGCAGTATCTATATATTCTCCAGCGCTTTTTGAATCAGCAAACGTAGTTGCTGCATTATAATTAACACCACTTAGGCTCATTGTTCCGCCATATCGAATATATTCATCAATACCCTTTATTCCTAAAACTTGTTCAAATTCCCGATACGGGATAAATGTAGTGTGCAACATGATGCACCTGTCATAGAGTTGTTCCTCTTTCGAGAAAACAAAACCTAATGAATCTGTTCCCGATAATACAATCTTCATCCCACTACTTGCATAAATATCGGAAAAGACAGCAGCTCCCTCAATGAAATCTTCCATCAAAGTTACTTCATCTATAAACACATATTTAAAACCATTTTCTTCCAATACTTTTAGATCACTATCTATATCAGCTAACGTATCCTTCGTCCTTACCTGGATAAATGCCGCCTTTTCAAATTCTGCAACTGGTAACTCTGTGAGAATCTGGCGAATCATCGTTGTCTTTCCGGTTCTTCTGAGTCCGTAAATAATAAATACCTTATCTTGCTGATCTCCAAAAATATAATCATGAAGCACACTGATGCATTCTCTTTTCTTATATTTCTTAGTGATTGCAATCTGGTTTTTCAAAGCCTTGCCCGTTCTTACAATCGTTTTAAAGTTCAGTTGCACCTCTTTTATCTTTTCCTCAGTTTCTTCCGGTATGATCAGCGCCTTTAATTTCTTCAACTCCTTTTCCAAACTTTTTCGTTTCTCAATTTGAGCTTTTAATTCTGGCACTTCTTCAAATCTAAGATAATTCTCAACTCGTTTCCCATTGTTAGTAATTCGGTGATAATAGTATTCTTTTTCTCTTATCTTTTTCTTTGTAACGCTACCTTCTGGTAACATTGCAATTTCACGCTCTATTTCTGCTATTCGATTCATCAACGCTTCTTGTTCCATAAGTAGCCTCCACTTCTTTTTTGTTATACCCATTATACCCACTTATTTTTTCAAAGTCAAGGGTATAACGGGTGTACTACTTTTTATTATACACCGCACTCACTATTTTATAACTATAATCGGCCTATACTGGCTGAATCACACGTTTATATTTCATCTGACTCTCTGCAATGTATTCGTTAATTAAACGGCTTTCAGCTTTCGTCTCCGGATATATTGTACTCGCTCCTTTCAACTAAAAAAGCCCCCACAATTTCCTGTGAGGGCCATAGTACAATTTGGTCGATTTTAGTAATCTATAAAGTAGACTTACGTAGAGATTATTTATCGAGCGACTTCATTGTGGGGATTAAAAGTATGTTAAAATCACTCGTCAAAATATCTTACCCAATCTTACCTTATCGTGATTTAATTAACCCGACAAAATCCTTGTTTTTAGGCACTTTTTTAACCCACAAAATTATCTTACCTAAACTTACCTTTTGGGGAGATATCATACCTCTGAAATGGTCTAAAAAATGGCCTAAAATCGTACAATGATGGAATTTTATTGAAAATTCTACAGTTCTATGATATTATTTTAAAAAGGAGGTTGTATGTATGAAAAAATATATTTTAATTTTCCTAATGGTGGTTATTACACTTTCTTTCTGCGGATGTAATATCACAAGAGATATGATTGGCACAAAAAACGGAGTAGCATATTTTAATAAACCGGAAAATACACCGAAAATTACTTATACAAACGAAATTCAAACGCAAGAAAAAGAAACGAAAATAGAAAATGCTTCCTTTTGTGATAAACTAATCGCTGCAATTGACGGAAAACCTGCCGGCAATGATTTTTGTAACTGTGTGGGTGATTACCAAGTTGTTATTGATAATAAATATACTTTTAGGTTACATACAGACAGAATTGTTATTTTTTCAAATACAAAAGAATTCACTAGCTTCACGGTTGAATGTTCAGAAAAGGAAACGAAAGAATTGTATGATATTATAGAAGCGGCAAACTGAATTTTGCGGTGTATTATATGATACACAAAAACACCCTATGACTTTTTGGGCCATAGGGTGTTAATTTTTAGTCTAACGGTTTCATCGTTGGGAACAACAGCACGTCCCTTATCGACCTTGTATTAGTCAACAACATAACAAGGCGGTCAATGCCCATGCCCATGCCGCCCGTAGGAGGCATACCGATTTCAAGAGCATTCAAGAAATCATTATCAACATCACAAGCCTCGTCATCACCCGCAGCCTTCAAAGCAGCCTGGCGCTCAAAACGCTCGCGCTGGTCAATAGGATCATTAAGCTCAGAGAAAGCATTCGCAAACTCACTGCCAACAATAAAGAGCTCAAAGCGCTCAGTGTATTCCGGATTCTCAGGCATACGCTTAGCAAGAGGAGAAATATCAACAGGATGGTTCATAACAAAAGTAGGCTGAACAAGATTTTTCTCAACATACTCCTCGAAGAACAAGTTTAATATATCGCCGATAGCGTGGCGCTCCTCGTACTCAATGTGGTGCTCTTTAGCCAGAGCGCGCGCCTCTTCAAGAGACTTAACCTTAGTGAAGTCCACGCCGGAATACTCAAGCACTGCCCCACTCATAGTAACACGTTTAAAAGGCTTGTCCAAATCAATTTCAATGTCACCAAACATAATTTTGCCCGTACCATTAACAACATTGCAAACGTGACGAATCATACCCTCAGTGATATCCATCATGCCGTTGTAATCAGTGTAAGCCTGGTACAATTCAAGCAAAGTGAATTCAGGGTTATGTTTCGGGTCCATTCCCTCGTTACGGAATACTCTTCCTATCTCATATACTCTGTCTAAACCACCAACAATAAGTCTCTTAAGATGAAGCTCAAGAGCAATTCGGAGATACATATCAATATCAAGAGTATTATGATGTGTAATGAACGGACGTGCAGCAGCACCGCCGGCAATACTATGGAGAACAGGAGTCTCAACCTCAATAAAAGCACGATTATCAAGGTAATTACGTACCTCTTTTATAATTTGAGAACGCTTAACAAAAACATCACGAACCTCAGGATTAACAATGAGGTCAACATAACGCTGTCTGTAGCGAGTATCAAGGTCTTTAAGGCCATGACGCTTCTCAGGCAGGAGCTGTAAAGACTTACAAAGCAAAACTATTTCTTTAGTTTTTATAGTGATTTCACCTGTTTTTGTCTTGAAAACAGTACCCTTAATACCAACAATATCGCCGATATCGTAAGTTTTGAAATCCTGATAAGCCTCAGCACCAACATCGTTACTGCGAATGTATATCTGAATTTTTCCCTCTTTATCCTGAATATGGAAAAAGCTCGCTTTACCCATAATTCTTTTAAGCATAATTCTGCCGGCAACAGAAACAATAGGCAATGCAGACTCATCTACCTCACCATGTGCTTCTCCACCCTCAGGCTCAACATAGCTCGAAATAACACCCTCAGAATAATGAGTTACATCAAACTTTGTAATCTCAAAGGGATTTTTCCCTGCTTTCTTTAATTCATCAAGTTTATTTCTGCGAATTTGCAACATTTCATTAAGCTCCTCAGTTGTAAACTCAGGCGCCTCAATATTATTCTCCATTATTTAACCTCCAAAATTAAGAGTTTGTTATGTGCTTACTTTTTATCCGGGATACGTATACCCACAATCTTGTACTTAACAGGACCATCAAGAGTTTCAACAACAACCTCATCCTCAACTTTTTTACCAAGAATTGCGGCACCCACCGGTGACTCGTTGGAAATTTTGCCTGCCATAGGGTCTGCCTCGGTTGAACCAACAAGATAGTACTCAACTTCTTCTTCAAAGTCATAATCGTACAACGTTACGCATTGACCAAGTCTAACAACATCAGTGTCAAGATCCTTCTCATCAATCAAAATGTAATTTTTGAGAATTTCCTCAATTCTGTGCTTCTCTGCTTCGTTTTCCTGTTGCTCTCTTTTAGCATCATCATACTCGGAGTTCTCCGAAAGGTCACCGAAACCTCTCGCAATTTCAATTCTTTTAATAATTTCAATTGTTTTCTCGCCCTTAAGATAGTCAAGCTTCTCTTGATAATGTTTAAGTCCCTCTTTTGTAAGATGTGTGGGTTTTACCTCTGCCATAGCAAAATCTCTCCTTATTTTACCTTATTTTACTTTATTTTATATTAGCATAATTCTTGTCTTTAAGAATTACGTCATGAGCACTTCCCTCTACAAGACTCGTAGCCGATACACGAGTCAACTTTGCATTTTTCTGGAAATCCGGAATACTCTGTGAACCGCAGTTGCACATTGTAGAACGGATTTTACCTAACGTTATATCTAAATTATCGCGAAGCGAGCCTGCATACGGAACGTATGAGTCAACACCCTCTTCAAATGAAAGCTTGCTCTTACCACCCATATCGTATCTCTGCCAGTTTCTTGCTCTGTTTGAACCCTCACCCCAATATTCCTTAACGTAGTTACCGTTAAGATTGAGTTTTAACGTAGGACTCTCATCAAATCTTGCAAAATATCTACCTAACATCATAAAGTCAGCACCCATAGCAAGCGCCAAAGTCATATGATAGTCGTGAACAATTCCGCCGTCCGAGCAAAGCGGGATATACTCGCCGGTCTCCTTAAAGTACTCGTCACGCGCCTTAGCCACCTCAATTACAGAAGTTGCCTGTCCGCGGCCAATACCCTTTTGCTCTCTTGTAATACAGATTGAGCCTCCGCCTATACCGATTTTAACAAAATCAGCACCTGCATCAGCCAAATAACGGAATGCATCTGCATCAACCACATTGCCGGCACCTACTTTTACTTTACCGTTATATTCTTGTTTGATAAAGTCAATGGTGTCTTTCTGCCATTCGGAATATCCCTCTGACGAGTCAATACACAAAACGTCTACTCCTGCCTTTACAAGCTCCGGCACACGCTCCTTAAAGTCTCTGGAGTTAATACCGGCACCTACCATGTAACGCTTCTCACTGTCAAGAAGCTCCAAAGGATTTTCCTTGTGGGACTCATAGTCCTTTCTGAAAACAAAATATTTAAGATTGCCTTTATTGTCAATTATCGGCAAATTATTTAACTTATTATCCCAAATAATATCGTTTGCAGCCTTAAGCGAAATGCCCTCCTCCGCATAAATAAGCTTCTCAAAAGGAGTCATAATATCTTTAATCTTAGTATCAAGAGACATTCTGCTGAGTCTGTAGTCACGGCTTGTAACAATGCCCAAAAGTTTACCTGTTGCAGTACCGTCATCAGTAACAGCAACTGTTGAATATCCGTTCTTACCCTTAAGCTCAACCACATCTTGAAGTGTATGCTCCGGTGTAAGATTTGATGCACTTACAACAAAACCTGATTTATATTTCTTAACACGGCTAATCATTTCTGCCTGCTGGTCAATAGGCTGTGAAACAAAAACAAATGAAAGACCACCGCATTTTGCCAAAGCAATAGCCATTTTATCATCTGATACAGCCTGCATTACTGCAGATACCATAGGAATGTTTATATAAAGCGGAGATTCCTCTCCTTTTTTAAATCTAACAAGTGGTGTTCTCAAAGAAACCTTATCCGGTGTACAATCTTTCTTTGTCAAACCGGGAATCAGCAAATACTCACTAAATGTATAGGACGGTTCATCATAAATAAAAGCCACACAATCAACTCCTAACTAAATACTTTGATTACACAGTATACCTCTTTACCCGTTAAAAGTCAATTACAAAAATCCCAAACCCACTTTTATACTCACTGTTTACGCCAAACCATCTTATTAACCACACCCGTATAAGATTGAATAATCTTAACTACCTTAGTAGAAACATTTTCTTCTACATAATATGGCACCGGCACACCGTAATCACCATTTGCGTTCATGGTAACAGCAGTATCAACAGCTTGCAGTAAACCTGTTTCATCAATGCCTGCCAATATAAAGCAAGCCTTGTCAAGAGCCTCCGGGCGTTCCGTAGAAGTACGTATACAAACGGCCGGGAAAGGTCTGCCTACGGAAGTATAAAAGCTGCTCTCCTCTGGCAACGTGCCGCTGTCAGAAACAACAGCAAAAGCATTCATTTGTAAGTGATTATAATCATGAAAACCTAAAGGCGCATGACAAATAACGCGACTGTCAAGCACAAATCCGCTTGACTCCAGACGCTTTTTACTGCGCGGATGGCACGAATACAATATAGGCATATTATATTTCTCAGCCATCTTGTTAACAGCATTAAATAAAGATAAAAAGTTTTTCTCCGTATCAATATTCTCTTCACGGTGAGCAGATAAAAGGATGTATTTTTTGCTTTCAAGACCGAGACGGCTTAAAACATCACTTGCCTCTATGTCGGCAAGATTTGCGCGGAGAACCTCTGCCATAGGCGAACCTGTTACATATGTACGCTCTTTAGGCAGACCGCATTCATGAAGATATCTGCGTGCATGTTCGGAATAAGCCAAATTAACATCAGAAATAATATCAACAATGCGGCGGTTTGTTTCCTCCGGCAAACACTCATCCTTGCAACGGTTACCTGCCTCCATGTGAAAAATCGGAATATGAAGTCTCTTGGCTGCAATCGCCGACAAGCAAGAATTGGTATCGCCCAATATGAGAAGCGCATCCGGCTTAATTTGATTCATCAACTTATATGAGCAATTAATAATATTGCCCACTGTCTCGCCCAAATCATCTCCCACAGCATCCATATATACCTCCGGCGCATCAAGCCTTAAATCCTTAAAGAAAACACCGTTAAGATTATAATCGTAATTTTGCCCCGTGTGAGCCAGCACACAATCAAAATACTTTCTGCACTTATCAATGACAGCCGCCAAGCGAATAATTTCAGGACGCGTGCCAACTATAATAAGCAATTTAAGCTTACCATTATCTTTAAATCTTACATCAGAATAATCTAATTTGATATTCATTCAACCACCTCAAAAAAAGTATCCGGCTTGTCCGGGTCAAAACATTCATTAGCCCACATCACAGTCACCAAGTCATCCTTATCAGATAAATTAACAATATTGTGCGTATACCCCGGCAACATATGTACAGCCTCTATTTTATCCCCTGACACATAAAAATTCAATACCTCATCGCTGTCAACTCTTCTTTGCTGAATCAAGCCGCGCCCCGAAACAACAATAAAAAACTCCCATTTTGAGTGATGCCAATGCTGCCCCTTAGTAATACCCGGTTTAGAAATATTTACACTAAACTGACCGCACTTTGATGTCTTTAAAAGCTCCGTAAAGCTTCCCCTGTCATCAATATTCATCTTAAGCGGGAATGCAGCCTTGTCTTTCGGTAAATATGACAAGTACGTACTGTACAACTTCTTAGCAAAGCTGTCATACGGAATCTCCGGCATAACGAGTGTTGCAGGTTGCGCTTTAAAGGCCTCTAACAAATCAACAATCTCCCCCAGCGTAACTTTGTGCGTTGTTGGCACCACGCAGTACTTGCCATCTTCGGAAACGTGCTCTTTGCCTTCTAATGCGTCCAGCATTTCGCAAACCAAATCGTCAATATAAACAAGCTCAAGCAACGTAGCCCTGTCATTTACGGTTATAGGTAAATCATTGGCTGTATTATGACAAAAAGTAGCAACAGCAGAATTATAATTAGGCCTGCACCACTTACCGAAGATATTCGGAAATCTGTACACAAGCACCTTGGCGCCTGCCTCTTTGCTGTAATTAAAAAACAGCTCTTCCCCTGCTTTTTTGCTTCTGCCGTAATCGTTATCATATCTACCCTCGAGAGTAGCTTGTACCGAGCTTGAAAGCATAACAGGACATTTGTTGTTATATTTAATCAATGTCTCCAGAAGCTCAGATACAAAGCCGAAATTTACATTTTTAAAGTCGGCAGGGTCTTTCGGTCTGTTAGCTCCCGCAAGGTTAAAAACGAAATCAGCTTTTTCACACGCCGTTTCAAGAAGCTCTTTTGACGAATCAATATCATAAAGGTACAGCTCGTCAATCTTAATATTAGGCCTGGTTCTATCTTTGTTATCTTTAATGTTTTGAAGTGCCGCAGAAAGATTTTTACCTACAAAACCTTTGGCACCGGTTATTAATATTTTCATCGCATTTCACCTATAGTATAATTCAAAATTTTGTTATTAAAATAATCGTAGCAGTTGTATATATTTAATATTATCGGCATCAGAATAACGTTCGCCAAAAACATGAAATCTGTTGTTATCATTTTGATAAAAATCAAGTAAAGCGACATTGTCCTCACACTCCAAATAAACAATTCCTCCACCAATCTCTCGCTGTACTTTCTCAAGAGTTTGAAAAGTTTTTTCCATTAATCTTATACCATTCCATGTACATGGCTGTACTACAGCGTAGTTTTTACCAAATTGTGCAATCAAAAATGCAGAAACAGTATATGAATTACTTCCCTCATCAAATTGTGCAAACCGACTTAATTTTTTTCTCATTGTAGCAGAAAGTACATTACCATTAATATCTAAGGCCTTGTGTGTTAATGAAAAAACAGAAAGAATATCACCACTGTGATTATCAATAACAAAATATGTAATTGATAGCTTCTTTTTAGCAAACTCAATTGCCTTATTTTTAATAAATGTTTCTATTTCAAGGTTTTTAGGGCAAGAAAAATCAGAGAGAATACTTATCAAAGCATCCTCTCCTATTGCATCAATCATATCAAGAATATTAACTGTGATGTAATCACTCTTCATTAGATTTCATCCTCTTTGACATTAAATTGCGAATGGCATTCAAATCGGTAACGGTCGGAATTGCCGGTGCAGTAGACTCAATCTTTGGATCTTTCTCTGATGCCTCCAAAGCATGAATAAAAGCCTCTGCGTCTTTAGGATCGTTAATTTTAATATTTGAAAAAATACTTGATGTAGCCATATGTGCACCTCCTATCAATTCACTTCTTACATACATATTATGCTTCATAGAAACAAAAATTGCAATACGTTTTTAGAGAACAATCCATTTGCCATTATGAACAGTACCTTCCCTCTTTATTATTTTGGCTTTGCTCATTTTACCAACATAATATTTTATAGTACTCTTTGGCATTTCCAGTTCTTCGGCAAGACAAGCTTGTGTTATTCTTGGATTTTGTTTAATAAGATACAAGATTTTTTTCTCGGTATAGCTTTTGCCTTTTCTGTCAGTAGTTTGGTCAGTAGTTTGGTCAGTAGTTTGGTCAGTAGTTTGGTCAGTTGTCTTATTTCCATCATTACCGCTAAAATTCACTGTTTTTAAAAACTCCGGATGAATAAAAATCGTTGTAGCAAAAGATGTTCTATCTTCGTCTGTTTCAAAAATCGGTTTTGGTGATCCATTTTTTTCAAGAGCCCGAAGTATCTTGCCAAATCCTGTGTTTCTACCCTCCGTCAAATGCAATTCTTTCAAAAATTCACCAATACGTCGATTTCGATAGCGCCGATTAAATACTCGATATTGTTTTAACCCATCCATTGTAATAGAACGATCTGCTCCGGGATGACTAACAATTTCTATTCTATCCGGGTGAACACGAACTTCTATAGGCTCACGTTCATTATATCCTTTGTGATAAATTGCATTAGCAAGAGCTTCTTCTATCGCTTCATACGGATAATTAAAAAATCTTCTTGCCTCTGCAACTTCAGGTAATTTTTGAACACACTCTTGAACTATTGTATTACTTATATACAGCAAAGCTTCTCGCAATTGCTGATGAAGAGGTCCCTTGAATATTTTCTCGATTATTGTATCTCCACCTAATCCTTCCGGGAATTGCACAACATCAATCTGTGCATAAGGGAAAAAACGTTGCGGATCCAAACAAAAAAACATTAACCCTACATTCTTGGGTTTAATATATTCAGGCAATGTGTTGACAATATTCATACTTTTACACAAATCCAAAAAATCCATTGTTTTGGATTCTTCATATAAAGAACTGCCTACTTCTTTTAAATAACTTTGTATTAACGTAATATTAAGATCCGTAATTTCGGCTTCATGATTAATGCGATCATCAAAAGGAACATTATTGGCAAGATTATATAAATCACGCTTTTCTTCCTCTGTAGGAGATATCGTACTTGCCATTTTACGAATCCAATAAACACGTTCTTTGTCGCCCTTTGCCATAGATTTAGGAGATGAATACGGTCTGATAATTCCGCCCGGTGCCCACACAATAATAAACTTTTTATCCAAATAATCTACAACTTCTGTAATCGGCATATATTCAGGTTGTATTTGTTTGCACTTATTGAGCAAATCTTTGAGATAAGAATCAATCTTTTCGTTGGGCACACCCTTTAAATACGTAGGTTTTCCGTTCTTTTCTTCGACACCAATTACTAAATAGCCGCCGCCCCAGTTATCAATATCATTTGCAAACGCACAAATTGTTTTCAAAGAAGCTTCGGCATCCCAAGTCTCTTTGAATTCAATCCTTGCCCATTCCACAACATTTCCGGATAACAAAGTTTTAAAATTTGTTGGTATTCCCATAGTTTCACTCCTAACACTTGTTGCATTCGTACAAACCTACAATACTGTATCAACATTATACGCAAAAAGAACGGAATCATCAACTATTTCCGAGTTTATTATTTCCCGAATTATTTAGACTATATATCTAAAAAAGGACGATGCTTAGCACCGTCCCGCCGAATTACAACTGCTGCCTTATATACTCTAAAGCCAAAAGCTTTTGCTTTACTTGTTCTTTATCGAGTAGCTGAGTATTATGTGAATTAAACTCCGTGAGCTTGTTGCGCTCTATGTTGCCTACTTTAAAGTATTTATCGTAATTAAGTCCCCTCTTGTCACAAGGCACTCTGTAAAATTCACCCATATCAACAGCATTGGCACACTCTTCATTTGTAAGAAGAGTTTCGTACATTTTTTCACCATGTCTGATACCGATAACCTTAATGTTTTCTTTATCGCCACCAAATAATTCACAAACTGCCTCTGCAAGAGTTCTGATTGTACAAGCCGGTGCTTTCTGTACAAGTATATCTCCGCTGACACCGTGTTCAAATGCAAACAAAACCAAATCTACTGCTTCGTCAAGAGACATAATAAATCTTGTCATATCACCGTCCGTAATTGTAATTGGATTTCCGTTTTTTATTTGCTCAATCCAAAGCGGAATAACAGAGCCGCGGCTGCACATTACATTTCCGTAGCGAGTACAGCAAATTTTTGTCTTTTCGGGGCTGATTGTTCTTGACTTTGCAACGATAACCTTTTCCATCATAGCTTTTGATGTACCCATGGCATTTACGGGATACGCAGCTTTGTCTGTTGACAAGCAAACAACGTTTTTGACGCCTGCGTCTATTGCGGCGGTGAGTACATTTTCCGTACCGAGTACATTTGTTTTAACTGCTTCTATCGGAAAGAATTCGCAACTTGGCACCTGCTTAAGAGCTGCTGCGTGGAAGATATAATCAACGTCATGCATAGCATTACGAATAGACTGAATGTCTCTCACGTTTCCAATATAGAATTTAATCTTTTCTGCCATCTCAGGCATTTTTGCCTGAAATTCGTGGCGCATATCATCTTGTTTTTTCTCGTCACGCGAGAATATTCTGATTTCTCCTATATCCGTGGCAAGAAAACGGTTCAAAACAGCATTGCCGAACGAACCTGTACCACCGGTGATAAGGAGAGTTTTGTTTGTAAAGTCCATCATTCTTGTTAATCCTCCAATATATCCGCAATTCTTTTACAAGCCAAACCATCGCCATAGGGATTGCTTGCCTTTGACATTAAATTATACGCATCTTGATTTTCGAGCAATAGTTTAAAACTATCGTAAATATATTGCTCGTCAGTACCTACCAATTTTAATGTGCCAGCTGCAATACCCTCTGGACGCTCGGTAGTATCTCTCATAACCAGCACCGGTCTACCAAGAGACGGAGCTTCCTCCTGTATGCCCCCACTATCCGTCAAAATCATGTAACTTCTAGCAAGGAAATTATGGAAATCCAAAACTTCAAGAGGTTCTATAATATGAATACGATCACAACCACTAAGTTCCTCGTCAGCTGCTTGCCGAACAATAGGATTCATATGAATGGGATAAATAGCCTTCACATCAGGATTTTCGTCCATTACTCGACGGATGGCGCGAAACATATTGTGCATGGGCTCTCCCAGATTCTCTCTGCGGTGCGCGGTAATCATTATCAGTCGACTATCTTTCGCCCACTCCAGTTCGGGATGGATGTAGTCCTCACGAACCGTTGTCTTTAGCGCGTCAATGGCAGTATTTCCTGTTACATAAATGGAAGAGGGATCCTTCCCTTCGCGAAGAAGATTCTCCTTCGACAGTTCTGTAGGAGAGAAATTGTACTTTGCAACGATTCCTACCGCTTGACGGTTGAATTCTTCGGGATATGGGCTGTAGATATTGTATGTACGAAGTCCCGCTTCCACGTGACCGATGGCAATCTGCTTATAGAAGCAAGCAAGTGCCGTTACAAACGTGGTGGAGGTATCTCCGTGAACAAGAACCACATCGGGCTTGACTTCATCCAAAACATCCCCGATGCCGTTGAGAATATTAGTTGTAATATCAAAAAGTGTCTGTCCTGCTTTCATAATGGAAAGGTCATAGTCAGGAACCACATGGAATGTATCCAGAACCATATCCAGCATCTGTCTATGCTGACCGGTTACACAGACAACCGTTTTGATATTCTCTCTTGACTTCAATTCGTTAACAAGAGGACACATTTTGATAGCTTCGGGACGTGTCCCAAATACAAGCATTACTGTTTTCATATTTTTCCCCTTTTTCGGCAATTACAGTCTGTAGGTACTGGGCAAATCACAAACCTTACGAGTATCCAAAACAATCTTTCCCTTCAGCTTGTCCATGTTTTCCTTAATTTCATTATGGTTGACCATAATGACCACCAAATCGGTGTCAGCAAGGAATTTATCCAAATCATGATACTGATTTGCTACAATATCGGTTGTGATAAAGGGGTCATACACCTTCAGTGGAGATGCTAAATGACGCTCCTGACATTCCAACAATTGAAGCGTAGGCGATTCACGGTAGTCATCCACATTTTCTTTGTATGTAAGACCATAAAGTCCCACTCTCGAGGGATCGGTCATGCCATGCTCTTTCATAATTTCGTGGATTCTACCGAGAACAAACTCTGGCATACTGTCGTTCACCTTCATGGATTCCCAAATCACCTTGGTGAGAGAAGGATAATCCCCAACAAGGAACCAGGGGTCAACGGAAATGCAGTGTCCGCCAACACCAGGACCAGGCTGAAGAATATTGACACGAGGATGCATATTACAAATCTTGATAATTTCATAAACATCCATATTATCATGTCTGCAAATCTTTGCAAGCTCATTGGCAAAAGCAATATTGACTGCGCGGAATGTGTTTTCCACAACCTTTGTCATTTCTGCTGAACGAATATCGGTAACAACAATTTCCCCACGACAGAACGATGCATAAAGCGCCTTGATCTTTTCACCTACCACTTTATCATCGGCACCTATGGTACGATTGTTGTAAAGTAGCTCATATACCATATTTCCGGGAATAATACGTTCAGGAGCATGAACAAGGTTAATATCCTTACCGATTACAAAGCCATTTCCTTCGATTACAGGGCGCACGTACTTGTCAATTGTACCAGGAGAAACCGTGGATTCAACAACAACGGTAGCCCCCTTCGGACATAGTCCCATGATGGTCTTTACCGCGGCAATTATATAGCAAGGATCTACTTTTTTACTGAACTTATCATACGGTGTAGGTACGGAAACAATATAGGTATCTGTCACTTGATACTCTGTTGTAAATTTGATTCCCTTACTGACTGCATTTATAAAAAGTTCATCGAGTCCATCCTCTTTGAATGTTGTTTTTCCTGCATTAAGTGTTGCAACAAGTTCTTTATTATAGTCTGTTCCTACAACCTCTACACCATGTGAAGCAAGCATTAGTGCGGTAGGTAATCCAATGTACCCTAGTCCGATTACATTTATCATTTTGTTTCTCCTATTACATAATATTTTTTTTTACAATATTTCTAATCGTTTTCTTCTCTTCTGCAGTAAATCCATAAATAAGCATTTGTATTATAAATACACCGATAAATATAGCTGTATTAATCAAAAATGCAATTACTGTACCATTCATGAAATGAGAAGTAACGGCAAGTAACAATCCTGAAAACACCAACGAGGGGAAAGTACCTCGGAAGATTTCTCTGTATATCTTTAACATGTTGAATTTAAGTTTCCGTTGATAATACAGATTCATTATGATAAGACTTCCTACTAAGAAACTTGTTGCTGTTCCAAATGCTGCTGCAAAATACCCATATTTATAAATTCCAACAACAGAAATAACAAGATTCAAAAGAGTTGACAAAAACAAAATTCCCGTTCTAAAGCCAAGCATATTTTTCGCACGCAACACAGATAAACACCCATTAACGCACAGCTCAAATAAAGCAGGAACCATAAGAATAAGGATAATCCAATAAACATCATCGTATCCTTTCCCCAACCATATATCTAGAAAAGTATTACCTAAAACCGCAAATCCTGTTACGGCAGCTCCTAACAACATAAACTGGACTCTACCCATTCTCACGATAAATTCTTGTGTCCGCTTCTGCCAATCTTCACTAACAACAATTTTTGAAATAGTGGGTAAAGCAACACCAGAAATCGCAGTAGATAGCTGTTCAAACATACCAAATATCAGCAATCCAAACGAATAAATAGTTACTTTTTCTGCCCCGAGAAATGCACCTATTATTACATTATCCAAGTTGTTGTTAACCTGAGCTGCAATTGTAGTTAAAAATATTAAAACAGTATAGAAAAATGATTCCTTAATAATCCCGGTTTCCCATTCCCTTACCGTAAAATTCAAGTGGATGTGATATTTTTTAATAATATAAGTTAACTGCACAATTGTTGTTAAAAAGGTCAATAAAAGATTAATACCGACCAAAAGAAGTGCACTTTTAAATAAAGGGAGTAAAATCAGAGTCGTGATAATTCTAGCAAGCAATGCTGATAGTTTGATCCCATTTCCAAACAGAAAATTATTATATCCGCTGATAATTCCATGTAGAAAATGCTCCACTATATTCAACACAATGTTCAATGCAAGAATTATAAAAATCTGTCTTGCAAGAGCGAGTTCACCTTCTGAAAAGCCACCAGAATACATCGCGCCAAGCTGAAAATACAGAATCACTTCCACCAAAATAATCAACGGAAGTATAATTGCACTTTCGCAAATCATCAAAGATACAAACGAGCCTATTTTTTTATCTTCAGAATTCGCTCTATATTTTGAAATATAACGCAATAAAGTGCTACCAATTCCCAGATCAAGAATCAACAATGATGAAGACAGTGATCCCATCGTTTTGTATACGCCATATGCAGAAGATCCTATATTTTTCAAAATAAACGGAGTGACAAACAACCCAAATAAAGCATTTGCCAATATCGTACAATATGATATCAAGGCTCCTAATTTCATCTGATTATTATTTTTGATTTTCACGATTCTCAATCCTTAGAACAATTTAATCAATCATCATGTTAATAAAAAATGAACTTCATTTTGAATTACTGATGGTGCGCTCAAATTTAATCAAACGTTCAAACTCATTTTCCCAATTAATTTCTTCAGAAAGTTGACGTGCATTTGAAACGCATTGGTTATAAAACTCTTTATCCGTATATAGTTTTATAATAGCTTGAGCAAGTTTTTCCGGCGTATTCTCTGATATGATTATACCGAACTTATATTTTTCATTGAGATATCGATGTTCAGGAATATCTGACATTATCACGGGGAGACCGGCAGATGCATATTCAAATAGTTTGTTGGAGACGGACAACTCAAAATTCAAACAAATCGCTTCGGTAACAGCAATTCCGACATGTGATTTTGCAGCTAAAGGAATCAACTCCTGCACCAAAGCTTTTGGATAGAATCGAACCTTTTCTTTGTCTAATTCGTTGGCACGATTTTTTAATTTTTCCTCTAGTTTCCCAAAACCACGGAGCGCAAGTCTAATATCGGGATAATCTTGCAAGTATGGAATAGCTTCTATCATGATATCATATCCGCGACCTTCGTAGAATTGTCCGTGATTCAAGACCTCAAAACAATCATTTTTCTCACCTGCAAAACATTGCTCGGTTTTTAACGAACAATTGGTTACAACTAATGGTTTCTCGATTTCATAAAGTTTTTCCAAATAACTCGCTGCCGCATGGCTAACACATACTACTTTATCAATTCTGTTTATCAAAAATTTTTCATATGCCATCCAAATAAATCTAATAAACTTATGTTTTACGATTGAAGCATTTTCAACGAAAACCTCATGACTATCGTAAATAATAGCACATTTCAGTTTTTTAGCGGCTTTGTACGCTGGAATTAATGCGTTCAAATCGTTGGCATGAATAATGTCAGGGTTACTGTCAATAATCATTTTTTTAATCTGTTTATTAACTTTTAGTTCTCTAATCATCTTCATAAGGAATGTTCTTTGAGCGCCATAATATTTGGGGGCGATTCGTGCTAGGCGGACATTGCATGGATACTCTTGAACTTTTTCCTCATCATATCTTCTATCCATAACACCTATCGCATTTACTTCACATGATGGTTCAGCCAAATATGAAACAATTTGTTTCCGAACACGTGGATCATACCACACGGAATTCTTTACTACATCGCATATTTTCATTTTATACTTCCTCAAATCCAATCTATCAATAATTTAATGCATACCAATATCAGTATTTTTATAGTTGTGTCCATTACTTACATTTAGGCACAATCCCAGAATAGCCCAAAACACCAAATTCTCTAAATAACTTGATGAGAAAAACAACCGGAATAAACCATATGGTAACAAAGTTATAATCAAATATTTAGCGTTTGCTTCTTTTGATAAAAAAGCTTTTCTACCAACTATTGCAAATAGAACAACAAGAGCAATCCCGCCACCAAAATAACCAAAACTACACAATAGCTCTGTTACTATGTTATGAGCGTATGTATAACTTCCGTAGCCAGAAATACCTATGACATATCGATCGCCAAAAACTCCGTAACCTAAAGGGTTATTTCTTAATCCTTGCCAAATCGAATTAGAAATCACATTTCGCGAGTTATCGTCAAATATCTCCTCAGATATTAACTTTTGAATAACCCTTGAATTAACTCCCAATTCATCGAATAAGTCGGAAACAAGCTTCAAAAGTTCTGTATGAAAAATAGTTAACATTATTCCAAGGATAATCAAAAACAAGAATTTTGTAAAACTTCTTAGGGTAACCATTCTCGAAAAATCTGATATGCCACGCGCAATAAAATATAAAACAAGTGATATGCATGCGCCTCTTGCTCCACACATAAGTATACATACGGATCCGATTATAGCTAAAGCAAAATCTATTTTGCTTTTTTTTATATTAGCATGTTCAAAGCAAACACAAATCGGAAGTAGCATGAAGTATGAGAAGACCATGTATTGAAGACTTTGACCTGCTACAAAAAAAACAAGTAGATAACTACACACTCCAATTACTAGTGTTATTTCGC
Source organism: Clostridia bacterium (assembly GCA_017522515.1). Next base: position 43,694 of record JAFWZH010000324.1, on the reverse strand, counting down.
CCCATCGTTGCATTTTCTCAAATAAATTATGATAATTAGTCAAAACCATCATCCCACCCATTGCTGGCAAACAAAAGAAGATTAATTTATTTACTGGCGAATATACTAAATCTATTGGCGACGCATATATGACGGTTCTAATTTCCGGGTATAATATATAACTAATCACCACACCTAAAACAAAAAAAACAAAAACAACTAAGAAGTTTCTTATCTTAAAAGCATACCGATATAAAAAGAACACACTGCAAAACGCCATGAAAATATACGCAATTGGGGTTAAGACTACTATATTTATCACTAAATACTTTTGTAATATCGTATTTAAAAAATTATTGATAGCTGGAACAAACATGAGAACACACATACCAAATATGATATTGTTATCTTGTTTGACATATGGATCATTTTCTCTCTTTATTGAAATTTTCATTTTCACCATCCTTGTTTTGGGTCAAAAACACTGCACAATAAGAAACATCAAATTTGAAGCTATTATACTCACTCTTTGTCATCAATAATTGATCTCAATCTTAAACTCGTATTTTCGCTTATATGATGTTCTTTTGCTGTCAGTAGCGCTTTTTTTACAATATCTTCTCTATTTTTTTTCATTAATGCATCATATAGTGCAGACTTTAACTCTGATTGATCTAATGCAATACTTGCACAAGAATATTTCATCAAATGACGGATAGATGCTACCTGTTCTGGACCATAGGCAAATAATAAATTTCCACTTCCCAACGAATCTGCAATTTTTGTAGAGATAGAGTGCTTTACACGATCTATTGCATCCTCATCAAAACTTTCGACATGAACCAAAATTGGTGATTCATGTATTATTTTGTCGAATTCGTTACCAGTAACATATCCGCAATAACGTATTGATCTTATATCAGAAAAGATTTTCTTTATTTCATCGCTGTACGGATTTGTATAAAGAAACAAAGAAAAATCTGTCCCTCTTTCTGTATTTATTTCATCTAAGCATCGCCCAATTTCCGCAATTGAGATATAACGATTGCATCCTATATTTCCCATGTACGTCAGACCTTTAATTTCAGAATAACTGTTAACTGCCTCTGCAATGTGGAAATTCGTTCCTGTTAAAACAGTGTACGTGTGTTTGGAAAACTCATTCATATAAGCACTAGTCATTTCATCGCATATTGTAACTATATTTTGACTTTTCCTCATAACAAGATTCATTTTCTTCTTTAACAAATACAGATATAAACGATCTACCAAACCACTTGGCTTTTTGACAAAATAATATTCATCTGCGAGATATGTAATAATAGGTATATTTAATTTTCTGGATATTTTCAGCGCAACATTATAGATGAATTTTGAGCGCCCAGGAACCAAATAAATACAAGTCGGTTTTTCATTATTCAACCAATCTCTCAAATTACTATTATACCAATTGGAGAAAAACCACATAATATCACGACAAAATAATGTAAATGTGCTCTTTTTGTTTTTTTTTAGAAACAGTTCATCGTCTTTTGTTTCATACAAACTATGTCTATTTATATTAATTTCATCACTGTTGATAACGCGAGATTTTACTCTTCCCATATTAACGTAACTCATAAAAATATCACGATCTGTAATTCTGTAATAAGAAGAGCATTTATCTATATCAGGAATTGTCGGATATATATACAATTGACACAATTCGCTTTTTTCAAAAGATGAGAAGAGTGACAAGAGAGTTTTACCCATATTCTGATATGTCGTAATTGGATTGTGGGACAATATTAATACTTTCATTTTCCCGCTCCTAACCATTTTAACTATGTTTTGTTTAGATTAGCCGATTTTTCGTTACCATCATATACCACGTGGAGGTTCTAAACATATATGATTTACGACTCCCGAACAGCGAACTGCTCGGGAGTCGTAAATTGTCTAATGAAAAACCACAGTCCAATTTTTCATCAGTTAATAGACACCAAATTATTCAACTTCATATGAAATATCGTTGTCCTTAGCAAAGGTTTCAGCATAAGAACCTTCAACAACATTCAATACTACTTTTTTGGAATTCACAAAGGTATTTGCCGCAATCGAGGTCAAGCTTTCAGGCATATATACATTAACAAGGTTACTATTGTAGCCAAACGCTTGACCGGAGATAGTCTTTACGGACTCGGGAAGCACAATCTCTGTCAAATAACGATGCATATAATAAATTGACAGTGCACCAATGCTTTCCAATTTGCTGCCTTCTTCAAAGGTAATACTCTTTACGTTATAGGCGTAAGCAAACGCATACTTACCAATATGGGTTATATCCTTGCCAATCACAATATCTGTGATCTGTTCGCGGAATACAGCCCAAGGTTGTGCATCTCTGTTAGCGAAATCGTCCATTGCTCCGCTTCCGCTAATAACAAGCTTGCCATTTGCATAGAACGCCCAAGTTGCATTAATGCCACAGTTACCCTCGGCAATAGGCTGCTCTGTATAGGCTCTTGTAATATAAGCAATGTTGTTGTTTATTGCAAAGGTCTCTGCATATGTACCCTCTACCACATTCATAATTACATTCTTCGAATTAAGGAATGCGTTTGTTGCAATAGAAGTCACAGACTGGGGCATGTATACATCCACCAAAACATTGTTATAGCCGAACGCCTGTCCTGCAATGGTTCTAACTGTTTCAGGAAGCTGAAGATCAGTCAGATAACGATACATATAGAAGATCGCAAAGGAGTTTATACTCTGCAACTTGCTACCTTCTTCAAATGTAACAGATCGAACATTATAGGAATATGCAAATGCATACTTTCCAAGGTGTACAATATCCTTACCAATTACAATATTAGTAATCTGCTCACGATATTTTGCCCAAGGTTGTGCATCTCTGTTAGCGAAATCATCCATTGCTCCGCTTCCACCAATAACAAGTCTGCCATCCTCATAATATGTCCATGTTACATTCGTTCCACAGAATCCAGAATCAATTACAGAATATACATATTCTCTTGTATCATATGCAATGCTATTCTTAACCGCAAAGGTTTCTGCATACGAACCTTCTGCTACATTTAAAACAACATTTTTAGAATTCAAGAATGTATATGCAGAAATAGATTTAATTCTCTGAGGTATATAAACATTTACAAGAGCACTATTGTAACCAATTGCCTGACCTGCAAGAGTAGCAACGCTTTCAGGTAATACCAATTCTGTCAAATTGCGATACATATAGAAGATCGCAAAAGATCCAATACTTTGCAATTTGCTATCTTCAGCAAAATTAATAGCTTTTACATTATAAGAATATGCAAATGCATATGTTCCAAGGTGAGTGACTTCCTTACCAATTTCAATACAAGTAATCTGCTCACGATATTTTGCCCAGGGTTGTTCATCTCTGTTGGCAAAATCATACATTGCTCCGCTTCCTTCAATAACGAGTTTGCCATTCGCGTAATAAGACCATACCAAATTTTCACCGCATTCACCGGTAGCAACAAGTACAGGCTTCTTTTCACGAAGTTCAACATCAAAACCGTTATTTACTGCAAAGTTGTGAGCAATTGTTCCTTCCGCTACATTTAACACCAAATCTGCATTAGACTTCACAAATGCACGACTATTAATAGTCTGAACACCATCAGGCAAATAAACTTCTGTCAAATTATAAGTTTGACCAAAAGCGTTACTTCCGATAATTTTTACATTTTCAGAAAGTACAATCGATTTCAAGCTTCTCATGTTATAGAACGCGCAAGCGCCAATTTCTGTAACCTTCGAATCATCTTCAAACACTACAGTAGTAGCGAAGAAACAGTTTCTAAACGAATGATGACCGATATTGGTAATATCTTTAGCAATAAATATGGTTTTAATAAACTTCTGAACATATGCAGACCACGGAATAAGACCAACTTCTGCTACATTCATCATGTTACCACTACCAGTAATGCAAATCGAAGCATCTTCGTATACCACGTATTCTACAGAATGCAAACCGTTTACGTTTTCGGTTGAGCCAAACCAACCTGCTTCAAGAACTGTTTCATCCTCGCATGAAACAAATCGACCATTATCAAATACGCAAACTTTGCCATCGATGGTATACTCACCATCGTATCCCATACCGTTATCATCGAAGAAGTGGGGCTGGCTATTAACCTTTTGATAACCAGTCAAATATTCATTGCTCATGAAGAACATTGCGGTGTTACCGACAATATACCAGCCATCATAGATATAATTTGGGAGATACACACCATTCTCATCGAAGGTGCACATCTTACCATTAATTAAGTGAGAACCTGTAAACTTAACACCGTTCTCATAGTAATATGTATCGTTAACCCATCCATCAGCGATAACACCGTCAACGTAGGTAACGCCGTCAAGCTCACCGTTAAAGAGTTCGCCGCACTCACACTTAAGAACACCTTCATAATCCTTGTAATCGTGGCCTGTAGCCTTAACTACTGTGCCCCAATCTACTACGGAACCACAACCGTCTGTGTTATGTGTACAAACGCCGCCTTCCTTATATTTAACGCAATTACATCCTACGCACCATACACGTCCGATGTATCCGTCTTCTGTACAAGTAGCTTCCTTGTTCTGAGCCTCACCTGCGATATGGTCGTGCCAAAGAACAACTACATCATTAATGTTTGTAGAAACAAGCATGGAGGAATTGAATGTTCCAATATAGCCATCGCAATAGCCATCTACAAAGCTTACGCTTCCGAGGATTGTCTTAACGTCAACAGAAACGATAGGTCCGAGACCCTCTGCAAAGATACCCTCTTCTGTTACACCGCTCTCCTCCTCATTCCAGGACCAAATACGTGCAGGAATGCTTGCAAGTGTCTGAGCGCCTTCAAGTGTGCACTCAGCTGTCTTTGTGAGAGTTACTGTTACTGTATTGTCATAGTAGTTATATGTGTACTCAGCCTCGATACCCTCAGCAAGTTCCATATAATCTGCTTCCCAAGTGTGAGCTGTGCTGAGCTTGAGAGTTGTTGTGATCTGCTCAACAACTGCTGCGTCTGCAACGTTGATATCAACGTAATATACAGAATCATACTCAGGAGCACTGTTTGTTGCGTTGTGTCCACCGATAGTTACGGGAACGTCACCCTCAACAGTGAAAGTTTTGCTCTGCTTCATGGTGTTACCCATATTGTCCTTAATAATAAAGGTTACAGTATGTGTACCACCGCAAAGAGCTACGTCCTTGCTGCTCATAGCAGAACCGGATGCAACAACATCAGGAAGCTCTACGCCGTCAACAAGAATCTTTGCAGAAGAATAATCAAGTCCGGATGTGTTTGCTGCTACATGGTCTGCAATAGTAGCATTGAAAGAACGAACGCCTGTGCCGGATGTATTGATTGTAAGGTTTGTGATAGAAGGAGCCTCTCTATCATCAACAGCATTACTATAGTCAAGAGTAATATCGTCAAAATAGAAGATAAGGTTCTTGGGGGTATAGTGCTGTGTATAGAAGCGCATGAAGCAGGGCTCACGCCATATCTGCTTTTCAGGATTCTGGAGAGATACGTAATCGTGACCGGTAAGATCTACGTAACAGTACACCCAACGATCCTCGGGAATATCTTCATCCTTAAGAGCATTTAGTCTCTTTGTAGATGTGGAAAGTGTAAGATGTGCCTGGAAACTATTTGCGTCATCAGCTGAAGAACCGCCGTAAAGCTGTGTCTGTGCTGCAATACCGGAAAGGTCGTTTCCTTCCCAAAGCTCTTCAGGAATATATACCCACATGCCGAGACGGGTTGCATTCTTACCGTTTGCAACATCACGAAGAACTGTCTGTCCCTCTACATTAAAGAACATGTTATAGCTCCAACTGGAGAAGGAAGAATGTGTAAAGTCAAGCTCTACACCGAGAGCATACTCACCACTATGTACCTTGCCGCCGATTTCCTCAGAGGAAAGGAATGTTGTGGAACTGTTGTCATCACTGAAGTTACCACCCTTGAAGAGATTTTCACATTCCATGATGTTATTATCAGCGAGCCACTTTCTAGCATCAGCAATACCAAGCCAATTAGAAACGTCCCCGTCCTCAAAATCCCATACAACCTCGGAACCCTTGCCGAAGCCGATTTCAAGAACTGCAGCGTCAAGGTCAGCATATTTATACTTTGCAGTAATTGTTACGCCATTCTTTGCAGTATCCTCTGTAGCTGTATAAACAAGGCCTTCTCTTACGCCTGCCTCATTATCGGAAACTGTCCACTCAAACGCATCTTCAGTATAAGAAACTTCGAATGCACCATAAGCAGCTGTGATATCAAGGCTTGTGCTCTTACCGTAAGGAATTACGGTGCTTGTCTGTGCAAAGGACACAGATTCAGGATTAACTATGTTAATAGTCTTAGTACCAACAACTTCTCCGTTGTAGCTAAGATTGATAACAACTTCACCGGTCTTGCCGTTGGATGTGAACACACCATTGCTCATAGTACCAAAGCTGTCGTCTGCAAGAGACCAAACTGCTTCAGCAGGAAGTGCAGCCTCAGCACCTGAGAAATCACGACCGATAGCCTCAACCTTAACCTCAGAGTAAGGAACGTAGTAGTCATTCTCTGTCTGGAGATATGCGTTGTAGAACTCTCCGGTAGAAGGAGCTGTAGAAATAAACATAATACCGTGAGTATTCTGACGAAGCGCACCATCACAGGGAGAGCAGTTTACTTCAAGGTCCTCACCGGGACGCTGAGACATGAATGTGGAAGATCCACCACCGTCACAGTTTGCGGCATATACGCAACCTGCAGCGATCATAACCTCAGCACACTCATACATGTTCATACCGAGAGAGTAAGGAGCCTGACGACCGTCATTCATCATGATAACGATAGATCCATCTGCCTTAACACCTACTACAGAACGAGCAGCTGTATCAGAACCATGTGAAGGCTTGTTCTGGTTCACACCGTCCTTAACTATGTAACCGGAAGAGCAAGGAATAACCTGATCCTCCCAACCATTGAGTCCTTTGCTGTCTGTAACAGTTCTCATCTCAACCTTAGGAATATCCGCAGGTCTTGCCTCACCTGCATCATTAGTATCCTTATGGATAACGATGCAGGTGGGGAAACCAACAGAATGGTCGAAGTAAACTTCACCATCAACCATCATAAATCCGAGAGGCTCATTAACACGGCTGGGATCCTCAGCATAAGCGGCACTATTGTACCAGCTGAGACATGTGTTCATTGCGCCTACAACATTTTCGCCCCATTCATTTTCGATGAATGCAGCATGCTCGGGAATTGTGGATATAGCGTAGTTGCTTGTATCCATGTTTGTGTAAGAACTGATAACTCTGGTATACTCGTTAGAGATATCAGCCTCCATCAGGTGGATTACCTGACGTCTGTCTCCGGCATCGTTGTTCAAAACGATCTCAGATTCTTTAATACCGGGAGCAATATCCCAGTCTTTTTTGCTGATGATGTCATAGTAATCATCACTAGATTCTGCCTCGTTATGAGCATAATCATATGCCGCAAACACAGACATTGGCATAATGTTAACGAACATCAATGCGCAAAGCATTAGTGCCAAAAATTGTTTGAAAAATTTACTCATATTTAAACTCCTTTTAAATATTTTTCTTCGACACAAGTTATCACTAAAAAGAGAGGTCGAAGATTTCTCTTTTTAGATCTGTTTGGCATAAGTTTATATATCTTCGCTCCTTTCATTGCGCCATATATTTATCCATTAGAATGATTGGATACAAGTTTGTTATGCGCCTCTTCTTTTATCGTTTCTACAACAATAACTCGAAGGCACATCTCATCTTATGCTTTTGGTCAAAACATCAAATGTCATATTATCTCTGTAATGTTCATACTCCGTATAATTGTGTTCTGTATCCACAAGAATTGCATGAACTTTGCATTTACGATCATCTTCTGGAGGCAATACCATGTAGTCTCCATATTGCATCGTCAGCAAATCATGATAATACGTAGAAACAGGAACCATTATATTATTGAACGGTACATTTTTTGTTTCAGAGATCCATTTTCTTTCAAAAACACCTTTTCGATAATTTGTCGATCCAGCAAAGAATGAATGAACCATTTTTGAATCATTTTTATTTCGTAAAGTCACTACTTTATGAAACAAACTTGTCGGCAATACACAAGAAAATAACATAACAACTTTTTTTATAATTGATGTTGTTTCATATCCTCTTCTCCAAAAAGACTTTGCTTGCACGATCTTGGATGAAAAAAACTGCAATCTCCTGATAAACGGATTATCAGAAGCGTTATCTATCGGAAAAATATCGATATATATTCCTTGATGCGTTTGAGCGTCTTTAGGATGATACTTCTCCAAACAGGTCGTGTTGTTTTTTCGCAATTTGGAAAAATGCATTAACCAATGTGGCGAATACTCTTTTTGCATATAAAATTTAGAATTCCATTTGCTATCAGGCAGATTCATTAGTTTGTCATACTCTTCCCGTAGTAAAGCAATATCTAAATCATCATCCCACGGAATGAACCCTTGGTGCCTTACTGCCCCTAAAGCAGAACCTGCAAACAACGTATATTTAATATCATTCTCACAGCAAACTCGATCAAACTCTATTAGCAACTCTAATAGAACATCCTGATGCTCTTTTAATGATGACATAGTTCTCGCCTCCTTTTTATTCAAACAATTGATATATTCTTTGATAGGAAAAGGCTCTATTGAAATAGTTTTCGGCTAATTGACGAGATTTGCTTTTCATCATCACATATTCGGAATCTTGCATCAGCAAGCGCATGACCGCTTCCGCGACTTGAACCGAATTAGAACATTCACAATTGATGCCACATCCGCTACTACTAATTAATTCACGGTATTCTGATGTCTCTTGTGTACTAATAACGGGTAATCCTGATGCAGCATAATCTCCGTGTTTGTTGATTATAGACTGCGCCGCACCTTTAGTTATTGGATTAACACAAACATCACAGGACGCAAGTAAACCACACATTTTGGGATATGAAACTCGCCCATAAAACACTACGTCCAGTTGATTATCCAAAGCGTATTTTTCGAAATCATTTTTCAATGGACCATCACCCATAACCCATAAAGAAATATTGTCATGTCCATTGTTGCGAAGATGAATCATTGCATCCAACACGCATTTGATATCATAACTGTGTCCTAACGTGCCACAATATCCCAAGATAAATTTGTCATCATTGCGTTCTATCTTATTTTCTTGCACATACTTGTCGAAAAGGGCAAGTTTAGTGCCAAGAAATACCGGAATGCACTCAGCACCTTTTTTATTAACCTTCTTGGCTCGTTCGCAATATGTTTTGGAAACACCAACTATTTTATCCGCGCAAGAGTATATATAATCCGCTTTTTTCATCATCGGATAAAATAGCACATCGTTAACAACCGGAACCTTAAAAACCATTTTAAATGCTTCAGGCCATAAATCCTGCACATCAATAATGAACTTGATATTATGTTTTTGCGCATATTGCGCAGCATAATAGGCACAGTCTAAAGATGGAACCGCGCAATAAATGACGTCAGGCTTCTGTCTTGAAGCTAAGTATTTCTTCACCTGTTTTCCAAAAGATCTATGACTAACAAACCTTTGAAGACAAACATTTTTCTTATATGTAGGTTCATCCAAAAGGGTTATTTTTGTTTTCAAATCATATTCTTGTGTTGTTCTCTGCTTCTTTGCTATATGATCAAACTTGGATGTAATGATCTCAACATTATGTGTTTGACTCAATTGTTCTGCGAGATATACAAAACGGCTTGTTCCGTCTTTAACAAATTCAGTTATGAAATGCGCTAATATAACTATATCCATGAACACGCTTCATTTTTTTCTTATCGGTACACCGACGTATATTCCCGACTCCTTAATATTTTTAACAACTACTGCCCCTGCCCCAATAATACAGTCTGAGCAAATATCAATATTATTCTTCACAACTGCTCCTATGCCGATATGTGTACTTTCGCCTATATTGACAGTTCCACCAACGGCAGCACGTGGCGAAATATGTACATAATTCTCGATAATATCATCATGCTCAATAATTGCACACGTATTAATAATGCAGTGCTCTCCTATCTTTGCACATGCATTAACAACTGCACCTGCCATTACAACTGTTCCCAGACCTATTGCAACATTTGTTGCAATCTGAGCTGACGGATGTATTATACTTACCCAGTTTACATTATATTTTTCTGCTATAAGTTTTCTGGAATCATTATTACCAATGCCTATTACAAAATCAGTAGTCCCATTATCTAAAGCTTCTATATCTGCATGAGTTCCTATAATTTCAAAGCCCATGCATTCGCCTTTTAAATAATCATCAACAAAAAATATATCTTTATATCCATTCCTCAAAGCATTGTCGGCAATCACTTTACCGTGACCCCCTGCGCCAACTATAACTAATCTATTCATGAATAATATACCCCAATCTTGCTTTCATAATTTCTAATATTTTACCATATATAACACACGGATATATCGCTCCGTAACGTCACGATATACCCGCTCTTCTTTAAAATAATATAAACTTGCCTTATATTATTTCACAGTATAAAACAAACTTACCACTTGGCTCTTTACCGACTCTTCACTTGGATAAAACTCCATAAATCTATCGCCGGCAACCGATTCACCCTCAAGATATCTTATACCGCAAAATTCGTATTGTGAGATTTTATTAAATAAATTTTGTAATTGATTTACTGTGCAATTAGACACTAAATAGTCAGACATCTTAACACACGCATCAAAAACAAATTTATCATTAGAATTAATACACTCTCGTGTTTTATTGTTTAATGACTCAAGATATTGCTTTTGCCTTGCCATTCTGCTCTCGTTTGAGCTGTCAGCAACGCCCTTACGTGATTGAACATATTTTAAAGCTTGTTCACCATTTAAAGTAATCGTCTCACCTTTTACAAGTGTATCATCAATTCCCGTAAAATCGTCAAGTACAGTTACCTCTACTCCGCCTACAAGATCATTGTACAAAGGCACAGCGTCCATGGTAACGGAGGCATAATTGTTTATCTTAGCATTAAGCAAAAGCTTAGAAACAGCGTCTGCAGTATTTCTGCAACTTACCTGGTCTCCGCTACCATACGTATGAGCAAGCGCCAATTGTTGCTTTACACTGCCCACCTTTTCACCTGCAACACCTAATATATTCATATCCAGCATCGTATCTCTGTTAATGTGAAGTAATGTGCAGCTTTTGTTATTATTATCTATTACAAATAACATAACAAAATCAGCTTGCTGATCATTCGTATATGCAGAATTGTCAACAGCATCCTCAAACTTGTCCAATCCGAGCACAAGAAATGTTTCTATTCCTTTTCTGAGAGTGTATTCCTCACCGTTGTACTCCAAAGTATTATCTAAGCCTGTACCGCGGTCAGGATATTCCCCTTGTTTTTTTTCCCACATATATAAACACAGCAAAACTACAGACATAACCAAGACAACAATCAAAGCAGTTGCCAGAACTTTTAATATTTTCTTTTTGCTGTGTCTTTTTAAACTCATTATTATCCCTTTGCTTTTTCTTTCTTGTAGTTATACGCAACAACTGTAAGGCCTGTAGCAGAAGCAACAATCAATGCAATAAAAATCCAAGGTGTAACATCTCCTGTAGGAGTATCTGACGCACTTGTATCAACAACAATTGCAAAAGGTGAAAAATCCTCTACCGTAAACGTAAGTGAGCCATCATCGTTTAACTTAGCATTATCAATGAAATCCCACTCTCCATTATGAAAATGAAGAAGTCCCACAAAGTTCTTTAAAGTATCTGCACCAATTGTAAATGTAAAGTGCTTGTGATACTCATGTACTTCACATCCATAATAGCTAATATCAAATAAATCACTTACTGCAAGATTTTTTGACTCTATACCTTTATCTTTGATATAGTCTTTTAATTGCTGATTAAGTGCTGTAATATTACTTGCTTCTTTGATTGCTTTATACGCTCCCTCTATAGCAGCTATCTTATCATCACTCATTGACTTCCTGTCTGCATATGAAGTAATAATAATCTCTGCTGTACAATCCTCAGGAAGTATTACATCAATAAGCTCAGGAGCAGGATTTCTTGAAGGACTCTCAAGAAAATTCCCCGGAGCAGCACTTGAAGTAATGCATAATGCAAAAACAAAAACCAATGTCACCATAACTGTAATAGCCTTTTTCATTTTAAAACTTCCTTTCATTTATATAAATCAATTCTCACTTTTATAATATTTGTATTTCTTGTAATATCTCCTGTATTTACCATAAGAACCACTACCTGTCTTGGCACCGTTCATTACGCATCCCAAAACCTTAACATTAGAAAGCTCTAATTGCCTTGAGCAAGCCTCGAATTCTTTCTTTTCTGTGTATTCTTCTCTTACCACAAGAATCATTCCCGTAATATATCGAGATATGGCAAGCGCATCAGAAACGATATTTACAGGCGGTAAGTCAATTATAATATAATCAAACTCCTCAGACAAATTCTCTAAAAGCTTCTCCATCTTTGCCGAACCCAAAAGTTCCGAAGGATTGGGCGGTATGTTACCTGCCGGTATAATATACCAATTATCCAATATGTTAGATTGGAAAGAAACCAACTGTCTCGACTCAAATCGCATAAGTAGATTTGTAAGTCCCGGTGTGCTCTCAATTCCCATTTTCTTAGCGATACTCGGAATTCTCAAGTCACCGTCAATAAGTAAAACTTTTTTACCGTTCTCAGCCAGCACATACGACAAATTAACGGCAGTCGTACTTTTACCTTCTCCTCTGATAGAGCTTGTAACACCTATAACAGGGCATTTAACATTCTCCGGTATTGTAAAAGAAAGATTAGCTCTTAATATCTTATATTGCTCAGTCGCTGTGAATTCAAGATTCTTGTGAAGCGTCTTGGGATCATTAGGCATAAACGCAGATTTATTTTTGTTTCTTGCCATGTTTATTCACCCTCCTTCTTAGAGCTGTACTCACCGTAACCATGCTTTTTATAATATGCATAATATCCCTTAGTATGTTTATCTCCTGTCAAATCAGGAACTTTTGCAAGTATGGGATAATTATACGTATCTATAATGTATTCTTCATCATGAATTGTACCGTCCATCAAAGCAATAATAACTAAAATCATTACAGCAGCCAAAGCACCTAAAGTGAATCCCACAGCAGTATATTTCGTAATGCTGGGAGAAACCTTTTGCAAATTAACAACACCTGAGTCAACAATCTTCATTGAGCTACCCTCAATAACCTCAGATATTCTTGTAGGTAAAACCTCTGCAATACAATTGGCAATATTCGCTGCCTCGTATGGATCCTCAGACGTTACCGTTACTTTTAAAACCTCAGTATCATTTACAGAAGACGCCGATATCATCCCCGACAAATCCTTATATGTATAATCAACCTCAGCTTTGTCTATAACAGCCTCCAAAGTTGTCCTGTTATTTAAAATAACAATGTATGTCTTTAAAAGGCTTTGAGCTGCGCTTATCTCCGAAGAACTAATACTAAAGCTCGTATTGCCAAGTGAAAAAGAACTATTGTTAACGTACATCATCACAGAGGATGAATACATAGGTGTTATAACAAATGCAGCCAAACTAAAGCCTATTACAGCAGCAATGGCAGCAGATAAAATAACCACCCACGCTCTATGCCAAACAGCCCTGATTATGTGCCATATGTCTATAACATAGTAGTCCTTTTTATTGTTTTTTTCTTTCTCCATCAATTACTCCGACCCTTTATCAAAATAAAAAATTATCGCTTCGCCCCTACTGCATACAAAATGCAATATAAAAGACACCGCGATATCCTCGACTCCCCCCGGTACGCGCTGTGCGACGATGCCTTAACAGCCGATTCATAGACTATTTGATTATATCACAATGCTTTTTTATAGTCAATTGGAATTATATCCCGGATATGTCCTTCTTTCACGAGTTATAGGCTTCTCATACGTCTGTCCTTTAAGGTCTACAGTAGTTTTGAGCGTCTTTAAAGAGTACACGGGAGAATAATCCGTATAATCCTTTATTCCGCTGATGGTGTCAAGTAATTCTAAACCGGATACTACCTCGCCTATTGCAGCATATTTATCTTGGTATGTTTTGCCACCCTCATCATCTAACAATATAAAGAAGTCACCTGATGCCGACGCATAGTCTTCCGGCACAAACAAGTCCAAAGCTACCGTTCCTCTTTTAAAGACAATATCATTCTTGTCAAAGCCGTTAGCCTTGAATTCGCCGTCGATTTCCGTACGAATTTGCTTACTCATCCAAGGATCTCCAAACTGCACGATGCCTCCGTGAAGCACCTTACTTACAGGAAAGCGGTCGTAAGTGCCGGTTGCTACCATATTGAGAAAATATGCTACGGAATTCGGCGCCTTATCCGGGTACAGCTCTATAGAAAAGGAGCCCGAAATCGACACTCCTTCTGCTATATAATTCTCATTATTAGGATCAATTTCTATTGTCACAATAGGATTCTTGTTACTGTAATCCACACACCCGGTAAAATACACTGACATAAACATCGCCAAAAGCGCTGTCAATATGCAGTAAAATTTATTTTTCATTCTTCTTCCTCCGGTTTGTCTAATATGAGCCTGTTTCCATCAATGCGTATGCTTACTTTGCTTCGCTCTTTAAGGCCAATTGCACTAAGGTAGTTTTCAGGTAAGAACAATCGTTTTCTGCCGTCGATATAACCGTACTCAACATGAGAGCCTTGGTCATGTCCGGCTGTTGCGTTCATTATTTCTTCGCTCTCCAAGTCCATTTCTTCTCGGCGTATAAATTCTGTTCCTATACGACCGTCAGCAATTGTAACAACACGCGGTACCATGTGAGAAAGCTGTCTGTCATGTGTTACAATTATCGTGGTTACGCCAAAGTCAGTATTAACCGTATGGAATAAATTCATAAGTTGCGCTGTTGTTTTTGTATCGACTGCGCCTGTAGGCTCGTCTGCAAGAAGTATCTTCGGATTATTTGCAAGTGCTATTGCAATTGCTACCCTTTGCTGCTCTCCTCCGGAAAGCTCATGCATCTTATTCTTTTTTCTGTGCTCAAGTCCTACAATTTCAAGGAGCATATTTGCTCTGTTAACGTCTAACTTGCCGGCCATTTGCATTATGAGCTTTACATTATCAAGTGCATTGAGATAAGGTACCATATTTCTTGCTGTATTCTGCCAAACAAAACCTATGGTTTCTCTCATATAGTGCATCATTTCTTTATCTGTGAGTTTGAGCAAATCATTGCCGTTTACACGTATTTTGCCGGCTGTAGGCCTGTCAAGACCACCTATTATATTCATAAGGGTTGATTTGCCGCTACCGCTGTTGCCTATAATTGCCAGCATTTCGCCTTCTTCTACTTGCAAATCCAGTCCCTGCAATGCCATAACTTCAATATCGCCTATTTTATACAGCTTTACTAAATTTTCACAGTAAATCATGGGTGCTTTTACTTCTTCATTTGACATCAACAATCACCCCGTCTTCCATTGTAAAGATGCGATCGGCTGCATCCATTATGTTTACATCATGGGTTGTCATCACAATTGTGAGATTTCTCTCGTCAACAAGCCTTCTGAACATGTCTATTACCACAAAGGATGTTCTTGTATCAAGCTCCGAGGTAGGCTCATCCGCAAGTAGCAGTACAGGTTCATGTGCAAGGGCTCTTCCAATGGCAACTCTTGCCTGCTCACCGCCGGACATTTCCGCCGGCATATGATTTCTTCTTTCTTTAATTCCCATCATATCCAGCCATTCTATAGCCTGAGTGCGTCTTTGCCCCGGTTTAATGCCGGAAACAGATAATGCAAATTCAACATTTTCAAGTGCTGACATTTGGGCTATCAAAGCAGTATTTTGAAATATTATTCCGATTTTTTTGCGGCGCAAATCATCTCTTTCATTGCTGCTCATGGCGGTGATTTCTCTGTCTTCGAAATATATCTTACCGGAAGTAGGCGGATCAACCGTTGCTATCATGTTTAAAAGCGTAGTTTTTCCCGAGCCGGAACGTCCGCAAAGTATATTAAAACTTCCCCTTTTAATATCCATATTAACACCGCGGACTGCATGAATGACTTCTGACTGCCTTTTGAAATCTCTCGTTACATTTTCTATTCTCAATATACTTTCATTCATTATTTATTCCTCCCCGATTTTAACTGCTTCATTGATTCTAAGCTTGCTAATATAACGTGAAAGAACAATAATTCCGCTTATAATCATTATTGCCACAAGTATAAACACCTTTATATTGTCTGCCGTATTGTATGACAGCGTAAGCGGCAGTAACGTTGTAAAGGTCTTCTCCAAAACCGGTAAATAAAGATACGAGGTTAAATATCCTACAAAAATACCGATAACTACAGAAATACCGGATGTCATCATGTGTTCCCAGAAAAGCATTAATGATAACTTAAACTTACTTAATCCCATCGCTCGCAGTACGCCGAATTGCAGACGCCTTTTCCGTACACTTAAAAGCCAGTAAAGTAAGAAGCCCATAAAACTGATTATCATGGTTGCAATGTACCCCATTGAGAAAAGGCCGTTAAGTGCCATTACCAAAGAGTCTGCTTTTTCTGCATTGAGGGCAGTTTGACTGTCGGAAATCTTCAACACATTATCTGTTAAGCCTTGCTTTTCCCAACTCTCATAAATGTCATTACTTGATGCTCCGGCTTCTTTTTTAAGCCACAAATCATACGTTGTAGTATCATCCAAAGTCATTACATAATGGTAATTCATTACAATCATGTAATCTGTTGTTTCTGCATACTCATAATCCTCATAATACGTAGGCCAATAATCAAAAACACCCAATATAAAGCATGATGCATCCGGCAATCTTTCTTCGCCGATTCTTTTGCCTGTAAAGCTTACGTCTATTGTATATCCTTCTTTAACATTCAAAGCATTAGCCAATGACCTTGAAATCATTATCGTTGTAGGATATCTCTGCATCTGATTCATGTAATAATACCAGTGTATATTTTTGTTAAATGTAGAAGCTCTTATCCACGAAACTTGTGTAAAGTTATATGGTTCTATGGCCATAATTCTTACACCTCTTGCCCATTCGTCCGTCATAACAGTGTCTCTGGCATATACATTGCCAATATTTGCCACTTTTGTCATAGCTTCTACTCCCTTAGTGTTAAGGAACGGGTCTGAGGCAAATGTTCTGTACTTAGCCGGCATATCGGCCATAGTTCCCGTAATTATACTGCCGTCTTCACCTTCGTATGACACTACGGAATCTAACTGCCAGTCCGGACTTACAACTATATCTGCTCCGCTTTTATATTTTGCAATATCTTCTGCATTCATATTGATAATTCCGGCTGTATTGGAGCTGTATATTCCCACAGAAACCGTTAATATTAAGAACATTATCAAAAATCTGTTTTCATTTTTGTTTCTTGCCACTTGCACAAATGTAGAGTACACAGTAGGTGGCATACGTTTTCTTGTAAAATGGAATATTAATTTTAAAAGCAGCGGATACAAGCGAAGGAAAATCATTCCGCAAGCAAAAATAAACAAAGTGGATATAAAATAAACAGACATATCAGGTGTACCGTCTGATGTTATGAGATCTGTTCTTTTATAAATATAAAGTAAGTAGATGGATGCTGCCAATAATATGAAATCCAAACCCAGCTTTTCCCACATGGCCAGTGTTGTTCTTCTTGCTTTTTTCTGCTTGTGTTGTACAATTGTTGTCTTTGTGGCTTTATAAGCAGGTATGAGTACCATTACCATAAATACCATGGCGGCAATAAGTGCATAAACATATGCAGAAGGCAACAACGAAAGCTCTAAGCCTCCCCTGTTTACGAATTCCAAGAAACCATTGGAAGCGCCTATTAATTTTGCCAGCATCAATCCCAATGGCGGCCCTGCTATTATAGAAAAAACGGAAATTATACCGCATTCAAGAAAATATCTGTAAAAAATCTGTTTAGGGAATGCACCTCTGCATTTCAAAGACGATATTTCATTTTTATCATCTTCAATTATCATTTTTGCTACCATATAAGTGTAAAACAAAAGCATTATAAGTACCGGTACATTAAGTATCCACATTGTAAGCTCCAATGTTTCACTTTTACTTATATATTCTAACAGAACTTCGTTTATCGGTATTTCAAGATGTGCTGTTCCCTCATACATTTCATCGAAATGTTCGTCCATTATTTCGTTTATCTCTACATACGGTAACAACTCATCTTTTTTCAGACCGTAAAGGTCTACGTTATAACACCAAGCCGCATTTGAAATAAGCCACGCATTTCCGTATTCCAAGAAATACTCTTCGAAAGCTTTGTCAGAAGCAAGAAAGACTGATTTCATTCCGTCTTCAATATCGCCTTTGTGCCAATATTCCACATCTGCGTAGTTAATTTCGTATACGCCTACTACCTTAATCTTTATTCTGATAGAATCGTCTCCCCAATATCTTGAGGGTGTCATAGTATAGACATTATCTAAAATTAAGCGATTTACATTATATTCTTCTTTTGATACAACAACCTCTATTACATTATTTTTAATCTTATCAGAGCACATTTTACCTTGCAGCATTGTGACGTGCTTTTCAAATCCTGTCATGCTCTGTATACTGTAAGCAGTATTTTGCAACATCAGGTTGTCTAAATTTCTGAGATTTCTTACCTTAATATTACGGAAAGAGTCGTTAAGTACTACGTCATGTTCTTCGAAGGCTTCATCAAACTTCTCCGTGGTTTCTTTTATTGTTTCTATAATTAATTGTGAACCATATTCTCCTCTGTAATTAATCACACCATACATCTCACCGGGAGAAACATATTCACCATTCTCATTCGCAAATTTATTCAGCTCCACATCCAGCATTTTTCTTAATGCACCGTCTGTGTATATTGGAATTGCTGCCAAAATTGCGGTAATCAATAAAGAACCGAGAATAAGGCAAAAAAACAGCCAGAAGTTATTTGCTATTTTTCTAAAAACTGATTTTAGCATATTCTCATCATCCTTCTATGATTATCTCTCCAACCTTTAAACCGTCAAGAACTTGTGCTTGAGAGGATGTTCTGTATCCTATCTGTACAGGCACTTCTTTTTTTAGATTTGTGCTTGCATCCAACATATATACGAAATTCTCTCCGTTGAATTCATAAAGCGCTGATGTAGGTATAATTATACAATCTTCAATTACAAACTCTGTATAATCGTACTTCACTACGTCACCATGTTCTATACCCTTTGGCGGATTATTCATTTTACAGAAGTAGTATTTATCTATTACTTGCCCCAACTCTACTTGTAAGTCCTTTATCATGGCATCTGTTCCGACTATTTCTCCTGTAAAAGGCTCTACTCCTGTTAATGTTCTACCGTTTTCGTCCACTTGTGTAAGTGTAAGTGTTTCACCTATTCTGAATTGTGTCGGTGTATATGCATTTCCGCCATTGGACATTCTTTCAAACAGAACAAAAGTAAATTTAGAATTTTCTGAATCTATAGCTACAATTGTGTCTCCTCCTACAATCTCCGTTGTAGATGTTGCTGCTGTATATTTTGTATTTATGTATACAACTTTACCGGAAACTTTAGCATAAAGTATTGTTTGTTCATACGCTTCTTTTAAATCTTCATATCGTATTTTTGCGCTTTTAAGCTCAAGCTCTGCAATATGATATTCTAATTCAGAAATTGAACCGTTCTTATACTGTCTTGCTTTTGTTTGCTCTTCCAGTTTCTTTTTCTGATATTCTATCTCTGCATCAAGAAACTTTTCTTCTATATCTGTATTTTCTATCTCAACTAACGGGTCACCTTTTTTGACTTTTTGTCCTAATGTAACGTGCAATTCTTTAATTTTGCCGCCGCCTTGTTGAAAAGAGTGCTCTGTATAAAAGACAGAGGAAACTTTTCCGGTTCCTGTCACTGTGCTTTTGAGAGTTCCCTTTCTTACAGTATAAAATGAATATTCTATAGGTCTGGGCGTTTTCAATGAAGGAATATCAGGCTCTTCCTCTGATGGAAAAATCGAGCATCCTCCGAATATAACTACAGCTTGTACCAAAGCAACTATTAATAATAAGATTTTTGTTGTGAATTTTTTCAATTCTATCAACCTCCTACGTATTTTTGACCCTCTATATGTATATATTGTTTATTTTTTTCTCATTCTTCTTGCCAAAGCATCTTTATTGGCTACAGAATATCCGTAAAAACCAAGGAAATCGCCCAAGGTATAATATTCGCCGTGATTATATGCAACCAAGTCTGCTTTTCGCATATCTATAGCACCTTTTTCATCAAATAATTCTTTAGAAACATACACATTTACAATATCTGCTATAAATAAATCATGTGTACCAAGCTCAATTATTTGTCTAACCTTGCATTCAAGGGATGCCGGTGATTCTTTAATAAGCGGAACGCCCGTTTTCTCTCCTTTAAACTTGGTAAGCTTCATTTCATTAAATTTATCAATATCTCTGCCTGACTTGACTCCGCAATAATCACAAGCTTTTATCAAAGGTCTTGAAACGAGATTAACACCGAAAATACCGTCTTTTGCAATAATATCGTGAGAAAATCTTTCTTTTCTTATAGAAATCGATAACATAGGCGGCTCAGAATTTATAGTGCCTGCCCAAGCCAATGTTATAATATTAGAATTATCCATGCTGCCGCAAGTTGCCATAACAACAGGCACCGGATTTAAAAACGTAGAAGGCTTAATGCTTTCTTTTGCATTAACATCATCGTAACTCATATATTCACACTCCAAGATTATTTACCATATATATCTTATACCATTTTTTGAAAACATTCAATTATCAATATATGAATAAATATGATAACAAATATAAACATAATTTTAATTCCCTGACGCCTCGATTTCACTTTTGTCCCTTTCGGGCGTTTTGGGACAAAACTCCGAACACCATGATTGCACTTTTGTCCCTTTCGGGCGTTTTGGGACAAAAAAGCTCCGAGGCTCATTGCATAAGCTGCATGAATCTCGGAGCTCTTGTTTTACAATATGATTCTCAATATGATTCTCAATATCGTTCTCAATATTTCACAAGAAATCAATAATTATTTCTTGCCTGATAGTGAGTGTGAAGATCATGGTGTGCCTGATGGCTACCGGGCTCGCCATAATACTCAGCATAAAGCTTTTTGATGAATGGGTTATCGTGAGATTTACGAATAGGAAGATCTCTGTCCTCTTCGTAAGTAGCTTTAGCACGCTCAACACGAAGGTCTACCCAGCTTCTGATATTTGAAGGCTGAATAATCTGTCCGCCACCGTTAACACATCCGCCGGGGCAAGCCATGATTTCAATGAAGTGATAATCAGCTTCGCCTGCACGAATCTTGTCAAGGAGCTTACGGGCATTACCAAGACCACTTGCAACTGCAAGTTTAACATCCAGGCCTGCAACATTAACTGTCGCTTCTTTAATACCCTCAATACCTCTTACTGCAGTATACTCAATCTTATCAACAGGAGCAGATTCGCCTGTGAGAATATCAGCAACTGTACGAAGAGCAGCTTCCATAACACCACCTGTAGCACCGAAAATAACGCCGGCGCCTGAAGCATTGCCAAGAGGATTATCAAAGTCTGTATCTTCAAGGTTAGCAAAGTCAATACCTGCTTCTTTAATCATCTGAGCAAGCTCTCTTGTTGTGATAACCGCATCAACATCAGGATATCCTGTTGCTGAAAGCTCAGGTCTGTCTGCTTCGAATTTCTTAGCTGTACAAGGCATTACAGAAACAACAAACATCTTAGCAGGATCAATACCCTCTTGCTTAGCGTAATATGTCTTCATAACTGCACCGAACATCTCGTGAGGTGATTTACATGAAGAAAGATTGTCCAAGAAATCAGGGAAATTGTGCTCGCAGAATTTAATCCATCCGGGGCTGCATGATGTAATCAAAGGCAACTTTCCGCCGTTTTTAATTCTGTTAAGAAGCTCTGTACCTTCCTCCATAATTGTGAGGTCAGCAGCTGTATTTGTATCGAAAATCTTGTCTACACCAAGTCTGCGGATAGCTGTTACCATTTTGCCTGTAGGACGTGAACCGATAGGCATTCCGAATGCTTCTCCGATGGAGAAACGAACAGCGGGAGCTGTTTGGAATATAACATACTTGTTAGGATCGGCAATAGCTTTCCATACATCTTCGATTTCACTCTTCTCTGTCAAAGCACCTGTAGGACACACTGCAATACATTGACCGCAGTTTACGCAAGGTGTCTCAGAAAGAGATTTTTCAAATGCACATCCAACAACTGTCTTGAAGCCACGCTCCATTGTATCGATAACGCCAACTGTCTGTATGTTCTTACATACGCTTATACAACGACGGCAAAGAACACATTTGTCAGGATTTCTAACAATAGAAGCAGATGCATTGTCAATAGGATGGTAAGCCTTCTCGCCTATTTCCTGGAATCTGATATTTGTTACATTTAAGTCTTTTGCCAAAGACTGGAGCTCACAGTTCTCAGAGCGAGAACATGTAAGGCACTGTCTGTCATGGTTAGAAAGAATAAGTTCAAGAGTAACTTTTCTTGCTTTTCTAACTTTCTCAGAATTTGTGAGAATTTCCAGACCTTCTGCAACAGGATATACACATGCTGCCTGAAGAGCTCTTGCACCTTTAATCTCAACTACGCACATACGGCAAGCACCGATTTCATTAATGCCCTTCAAATAACAAAGTGTAGGGATTTTTATATTTGCGCTTCTTGCTGCTTCAAGAATGGTTGTACCCTCAGGAACCTGCATTGAAACGCCGTCTATTTTAATATTAACCATATCTGTAATCCTCCGTTTCTTATTCCTTAATAATTGCACCGAACTTACATGACTCCATACAAGCACCGCACTTCAAGCACTTAGAGTTGTCAATAACGAATGGTGATTTAACCTCGCCGTGGATACAGTTTGCAGGACATTTTCTTGCGCAAAGGCTACAACCTTTACATTTCTCTGCAACAATCTTGTATTGGAGAAGGTCTTTACATACGCCTGCAGGACATTTCTTATCTACAACGTGTGCTATGTACTCATCTTTGAAGTAACGAAGTGTGCTGAGTACAGGGTTAGGAGCTGTTTGACCGAGACCGCAAAGAGCAGAAGTCTTAATAGCTTCAGCAAGTTCATAAAGATCATCAATATCCTTAAGCTCGCCTTTACCCTTTGTAATTTTATCAAGAATGTCGTACATTCTCTTTGTACCGATACGGCAAGGCGGACATTTACCGCAAGATTCCTCTACTGTAAATGCAAGGAAGAATTTAGCGATGTCAACCATACATGTATCTTCGTCCATAACGATAAGTCCACCGGAACCCATCATTGAACCGATTTCAATAAGTGTATCGTACTCGATAGGTGTGTCAATAAGGCTTGCAGGGATACAACCGCCGGAAGGTCCACCTGTTTGAGCAGCCTTGAACTTCTTACCGTTCGGAATACCGCCGCCTATATCATAAATGATGTCACGAAGAGGTGTACCCATAGGTATCTCAACGAGACCTGTATTTTTAATTTTACCGCCTACAGCGAAAACCTTAGTACCGCGGCTTCTTTCAGAACCGATACCCTTAAACCAATCAGCACCGTTAAGAAGAATTTGCGGAACGTTAGCGTATGTTTCTACGTTATTAAGGATTGTAGGCTTCTGGAAAAGACCTTTAACAGCCGGGAACGGCGGACGAGGTCTTGGTTCACCACGGTGACCTTCTATACTTGTCATAAGGGCTGTCTCTTCACCGCAAACGAAAGCGCCTGCGCCGAGACGAAGCTCTATATCAAATGAAAAGTCTGTGCCGAAAATATTTTTACCTAAAAGTCCGTATTCTTTTGCTTGATTGATAGCAATCTGCAAACGCTCAACAGCGATAGGATACTCTGCTCTTACGTAGATGTAACCTTGGTCTGAACCGATAGCGTAACCTGCAATAGCCATAGCCTCAAGTACAACGTGAGGGTCGCCCTCTAAGATACTTCTGTCCATGAATGCACCCGGGTCACCCTCATCGGCATTACAACAAACATACTTCTTGTCGGAAACGCTCTTGCGTGCAAAATCCCACTTTCTTCCTGTGGGGAAGCCTGCGCCGCCGCGGCCTCTTAAGCCGGAATCAAGCATTACAGCGATAACATCCTCAGGAGTCATTTCTGTAATAGCCTTACCTAATGCTGCGTATCCGTCGTATGCTATGTATTCATCAATGTTCTCGGGATTTATACGTCCGCAGTTGCGAAGTGCAACACGCATTTGCTTCTTAAAGAAGTCACTTTCTTGTGCGTCTGTCTTTTCAACAACCTCTGCGGGCTTTTCAAGAAGTCTGTTAACAATTCTACCTTTTACCAAATGTTCGAGAACGATTTCTTGAACGTCTTCTTTGGTAACGCGGCAATACATTGCTCCCTCAGGATAAACAACTACGATAGGACCTTCTGCACAAAGACCAAAACATCCTGTTTTAACAATTTTAACTTCATTTTCTATACCGGCATCTTTAAGACGCTGCTCAAATTCATCAAACAGCACAGCAGATCCGGAAGAAGTACAACCTGTTCCTGCACACACTAAAACGTGTGATCTGTAATATTGCATAAATTATATCCTCCTTCTCACAGGCTATATTATTCCTGAACAGCACCAACGGTGTATTCAGTAACTACATTGCCATTTACAATGTGCTCTGTAACAACGCGAACAGCCTTGTCTGCGTCCATTTTTACATAAGTAACTTTATTGCCGTCTTTGTCGATAACTTCAACGATAGGCTCAAGTCTGCACATGCCGATACATCCTGTCATAGCAACAGTAGCATGTGTTATATTTCTCTTTTGAATCTCGTCCATAAATGCGTTCATAACAGGTCTTGCTCCTGCAGCAATACCGCAAGTTGCCATACCAACAACGATACGAACACCATTGTGTGCATTTCTCATAGCGAGATCATTTTGTGTTTTTTCTTTAATTGCTTTTAACTCAGCTAATGATTTCATTCAGAACACCTCCGAAAATTATTTGAACATTCTCATTTACATAATCTTTTATCCATTGCAATATCTCATACTCCGTAATAGGTACGTCACCTATTTCTTCTTTAACACTGTCAGTATCAAACTCAAATTCTCCGTTAACTGATGCGAGCTTTATCAAAAAACGCGTCATCGGAGCTGATGATATGAGAAATGATGTTGTGTCTCCTACATCTCCAAGCGGAAGCCTGTCTATGTTATCTATCTCAAGCGAGCCGCTAAGCTCAGTGCCCTCATTTATAACTGATTTAATAGAGAACTCTCCTCCGGCTTGCTCACAAGCCAACTTAAAAAACGGAATGCCCATACCGACTTTTCGTGTTTTTCTGCTTGTAGTGAAAGGATCCTCTACTGATGCCAGAAACTCTGCAGTCATTCCGCAACCGTTGTCTTTAATCCGCATTGTAAAAAATTTGCTTTCTACGTCGCAACATAAATCAATCTCAATACAAGACGCTCCGGCTGTAATGGAATTTTGTGCTAAATCAAGAATGTGTAAAGAAATATCGCGCAGCATGGATTATTAATACTTTGCAAGGATTCCGGGAACATCCTCAGGAACCAAACGTCCGTAAACATCGCTGTTAACCGTAAGTACCGGTGCAAGTCCGCAAGCACCTATGCAGCGGCATGCATCCAACGAAAATTTACCGTCCTCTGTGCAATCTCCTACTTCGATCTTAAGTTGCTCTTTGAATTTATCCAAAACAAGATCTGCACCCTTTACATAGCAAGCTGTACCGAGACAGATTGAAATCTTGTATTCTCCCTTTGGCTTTAAGGAGAATTGAGCATAGAAAGTAACTACTCCGTAAACCTCGGCCAGCGGTATATTCATACCTTCTGCTATAACTTTCTGCACTTCGATAGGCAAATATCCGTAGATAAGTTGTGCTTCGTGAAGTACGTGAATCAAAGAGCCTTGCTTGTCTTTGCTCTCGGCGATAATAGCCTGCAACTTGGCGAGCTTCTCGTCGTTGCAGCATTCACAATTGTTACCCATATTATTTAACCTCCATCTTATATATTTTATTGTATATTTTTGATTAAATACATACTTCTTAATCATCTAATTATAATATACATTCTGTCAAATATCAACCTCAAAATTCTATATAATTCTACTGTTTTTTAAGGCTTCAATGACTCCTTTAACGCTTAATTCTTCCACAAGCAGCTCAGCTCCGCCTGCCTCTTGTATTTTATCAATATAATGTGCATCTGACGATGGTAATAGCTTGTATTTTTCCAATTCAGGATACATTTTTACAAGATTTTCCTTGTCACACTCGCACGAAATTTCCACAAAACCATTCTTATATCCGTAAGGCAGTGCGCCCAGCGTTGTCAATACGCTGTAGGAATCTCTGTCTACGTGCGCCGGAAATGCGATGCCGCCCAAGCCTTCTACTATTCCGAAAATGTCATCTATGGTGATTCCTGACGGTATTAAAAGCATCCTTTCCAATTCGCCGCATTCTTCATCTTCTTCATTATAAATTAATTGTTTGCCGAAAATATCAGGTCTGTTTGCAGGAATTTTCGGGCCGTAAGACTCCACCACAACATCCTGAAAAGCGCTCAAACTTTCCGTATCGGGAAAAAGACACACTACGTGAATTTCTTCTGCTGTTTCCAGCTCCATTCCGGGTATAACAACAATATCGTATGCCTCTCCTATTTTTATCGCCGCCGGAATATTTTGCATAGCATTATGGTCCGTAAGCGCGATAGCATCCAGACCGTTAATTTTTGCCATTCCTACCAAATTTCCCGGCGTCATCATTATGTCGCCGCAAGGAGAAAGCACAGAATGAATATGTAAATCAACCGAGATTTTTTGATAACTCATGAGCCTTAATAATAAGCTCCGCTGCTTGCATAGGTGTTGAAAGCAACGTCACTTCCCTTTCCTCTGCTTTTTCTATTAAAACCGATGGTATTTCTATATCCTCCGGTATTACGATGCATGCCACATCCACAAGAGAGGCAACTGCAAGGATATTAATATTATTCATTACCGTCACCCACAAATCTCCCTCATTTGCGTGAGATATTGCCCAGCTCAAAAGGTCACAAGCATAAAATCCTTTTATTTCTCTGTCTCCGTTTCCGGTAATTAATTTAAGCTTACATGCTTCTAAAATATCATTGATTTTCATTATCTGCCTCCAAAGAATCTCCCATGGCCATGTCATCAAGGCCACTGTTTACCATCATCATTTCATTAGCCAATTCACGAATTTTACGCCTTAAAATAAATATGCAATCTGTCGTTTTGGCTTTGCCCCGTACAACATCCTCCGCCAATGCTCTGCAACTCGGAGAACCGCACGCACCGCAATCCAATGCCGGTAATTGCTGATATATTTCATTCATTTTATTTAATTTTTCCATTGCTTTAAACATATCTGTATCAAGCTTGCTTATTTCGCAATGTTCTATTTGCTTTTCCCACGAAGTGTTTTGCAGTTCATCTTCTTCTATTTCCTTGTACGCAATAGGCTCATCCTCCAACTGCTGGCGGCTTCTGTTTTTTGCCACATACATATTCTCAACAGTAAGAGGTCCACCTGTACAACCTCCTGTACAAGCAGAAGCTTCTATAAATTCTATGTCTTTTATTCTGCCGTCTTCTAAATCGTCTAAGATTTTTACAACATTCTGTATACCGTCAACATAAAGCACACGCTTAGAGTCTATCGACAGTGCTTCGCCTCCCGTAGATGCCCATCTGACGCCAAATTTGCCTGCCTGAAGCATTATTTCATCTACTTCTTGATTTTTCATCTTAGAAAGAAGCTTTAAAATCTTAAAGTAAACCATTTTTATGGGAATAACACCGCTTACACTTGACTTTTCTACCTCCAACGGTGCTTTTACACTTGTCATTTTAGCGGCACACGGAGAAATAAAAAATACGCCTACCTCCTCAGGATCTACGGAATTCATCTTGCAAAATTCTCGTTTTGCATTCTGTGCCGCAATCTCCATCGGTGATTTGATGGGTAATAAATGCGTAATTAAATTAGGATATCTCAACTGAATCATTCGCACGACTGCAGGACAAGCAGTAGAAATAAGAGGTAGCTCGTCTTTATGCTCATGCAAATATTTATTACTTTGTATTGTTGCAATTTCTGCTCCTCTTGCAACCTCATACACATAATCAAAACCTAAAGCTTTAAGTGCTGCGATAATATGCTTACGTGAATATGTATTCATATCATATTGCATATAAAGTGAAGGTGCCGGAAGTGCTATTGTGTATTTGTATTCTGCCAATAAATCCCATGAATCTGTATGGGCAACCTTTGCCTTATAAGGACATGTCCTTATACACTCACCGCAGTCTATGCATCTATCGTTCAAGATTTTTGCTTTACCACGTTGAACTCGAATTGCTTCCATTGGGCACTTTTTAATACAGTTTGTGCACCCTTTGCAAAGTTTTTCATCCAATAATACGGAATGGCTGTAGCCCTTTGACATACATAGCACCTCTTGTAATTAAAAACTTTAAAAATATATATTAGCTGTTAATATTAACTATTAATGTAACGATTGTTCCCTCTCCTACTTTGCTTTCTACCTTCATGTCATCTGTGTATCTTCTCATATTCGGCAGACCCATTCCGGCACCAAAGCCCAGCTCTCTTACTGTTTCGGAAGCAGTGGACCAGCCGGCTGTCATCGCCTTTTCCAAATCCGGAATACCCGGTCCGTTGTCGGAAATCCTTACCTCGACTCTCTCCGGTGTAATCTCAACATCTGCGGCTCCGCCTCCTGCGTGTATTATGGCATTGATTTCAGCTTCGTACATCGCTATTGCAACACGCTTAACCACAGCAGGATTAACTCCCAATTGATTAAGAGTTCTCTTAACTCCGCTGGAAGCCTCACCTGCTGCAGAAAAATCTACTGCATCAATGTCATAATGTAATGTTATTGCCTGACTACTCAATCCCAGACACCCTTTCCCACAATGCCGGCATCGTAAAGCTTACCGCATGTTATAAATAACGGATGCTTTGTTGTGAGAACTGTTATTCCCATTTCCTTTGCAAGTTCAACTATATTCTCCCCCGGAACCTTGCCGCGTACAAAGCATATTACTTTAATGTCCATCATTTCGCAAGTACGAACTACTTGCGGATTTACAAGACCTGTACAAAGTATTACGCTTTCTTTCACGAATGCCATAACGTCACTCATAAGATCTGCTCCGCAACCTGAATAGATTTCAAGTTCCATGTTTTCTTCTCCTACGAGAACCTGTGCGTCTAAGATATCTACGATTTCTCTTACCTTAAGCATCAGATACCAAACCTCTTTCTTAAATTATCAAGTCTATCTGTTACATTATCAAACATCTGTTGATATTTTATAAGCTTTTCTTTTTCTTCATCAACAACCTTTTGAGGAGCTTTTGATATAAACTTCTCATTGTTAAGCTTACCGTTTACACGGTCAAGTTCTTTTTGAAGATTTTCTTTTTCTTTCGCAAGTCTGTCGATTTCTTTTTCGAAATCTATGAGTTCGTCGAGAGGGATATAAATCTCCGCACCGTCTACCACAGCAGCGGCTGCGTCCTCAGGTATTCCGTCTTTGTCTGCTTGAACCGTAATACTTGAAGCCGATGCCATTTTTATAAACAATGCTTCTGACTTTTTAATTACCTCTGCTGCTCTGTCTTTTGCCGCAAAAATAATATTGGCTTTCTTTGATACGGGAACATTCATTTCCAAGCGAATATTTCTGATTGCTCTGATGGCGCTGATAACTGTCTCCATATCTTTCTCGTCATCTTCAAAATTGCATGATTCGTCATATTCGGGCCATTTTGAAATCATTATGCTGTCAGCATCTTTGTAGAGGCTCTGATAAAGCTCCTCAGTAATAAACGGCATAAAGGGATGAAGGAGTTTTAAACACTTTACAAGTACATCATTTAATACGTATTGTGCTTCAATCCTTGTAGGCTCTGTTTCGTCAAAGAGACGAGGCTTTGCAAATTCTATATACCAGTCGCAGAAATAATCCCACATAAAGTCGTACACCTTTGAAAGTGCTACGCCCAATTCGAATTTTTCAAGATTTTCTGTAACTTCTTTTATCAACTTGTTACATGATGATAAAATCCATTTATCTGCTGCTGTAAATTTACTCTTATCTACCTTTGTAAGGTCAAGCTCTTCGTCAAAGTTAAGCAATACAAAACGTGTTGCATTCCAAATCTTATTCGCAAAGTTTCTTGCTGCTTCTACCTTTTCGGGGAGATATCTCTGGTCATTTCCCGGTGCGTTACCTGACGTAAGTGCAAATCTGAGCGCATCTGTACCATACTCGTCAATTACTTCAAGAGGATCTATACCGTTGCCTAAAGATTTTGACATTTTACGTCCTTGTGAGTCACGAACAAGTCCGTGAATAAGAACGTGTTTAAATGGTGCTTCTCCCATTTGCTCGCATGCTGAGAAAATCATTCTTGCTACCCAGAAGAATATGATATCGTATCCTGTTACAAGAACATCTGTAGGATAGAAATATTGCAAATCTTCTGTCTTATCCGGCCAGCCCAATGTAGAAAATGGCCACAATGCTGAACTGAACCATGTATCTAATGTATCGGGATCTTGAGTAAAGCTCTTTGCACCGCACTTAGGACATACATCCGGTTGTGTTTTAGATACAACAGTCTCTCCGCATTTGTCGCAATAATATGCAGGAATTCTATGTCCCCACCAAAGCTGTCTGGAAATACACCAGTCTTGTATATTCTCCATCCAGTTATAGTAAATTTTGGAAAATCTGTCAGGTACAAACTTAACGTCGCCTTTTCTTACTGCCTCTATGGCAGGCTCTGCCAATGGTTTCATTTTAACATACCATTGCTTTGAAACCATAGGCTCAACTACAGTACCGCAACGCTGACACGTTCCAACATTATGTTTGTGTGGTTCTATTTTAACAAGAAGACCCAAATCTTCTAAGTCTTTTATTATCTGTTTTCTTGCTTCGTAACGGTCCATACCCTTATACTTGCCGCCGTTTTCGTTAACAAATCCTCTGTCGTCAAGTACTTTAATTACTTCTAAGTTGTGGCGTTTACCTACCTCAAAGTCATTAGGGTCATGTGCAGGAGTTATTTTTACTGCTCCCGTACCGAAACCAAGTTCTACATAATCATCTGCAATAATCGGTATTTCTTTATTTACCAATGGCAATATAAGAGTCTTTCCTATAAGGTTCTTATAATTCTCATCTGCAGGATTTACTGCAACAGCCGTATCACCCAACATTGTTTCCGGACGTGTAGTAGCAATCATAAGGCTACCGCTGCCGTCTGAAAGCGGATAATTTATATACCAGAAGCTGCCTTCCATTTCTTTATATTCTACCTCTATATCAGAAATAGATGTATTACAGTGAGGGCACCAGTTTGTTATTCTCTCACCTCTGTAAATAAGGCCCTTTTTATAAAGGCGCTCAAACACTTCAAGAACTGCCTTTGAGAGTCCTTCGTCCATTGTGAATCTTAATCTCGACCAATCGCAGGAGCTTCCCAAACATTTAAGCTGATTGATAATTCTGTTACCGTAGAGCTCCTTCCAATCCCAAGCTCTCTTCAAGAATTCTTCTCTGCCAATATCGTCCTTTGTAAGGCCTTCTTTTGCCATTGCATCAACAATTTTTGCCTCTGTCGCTATACTTGCATGGTCTGTACCGGGCACCCACAAAGCGGCAAATCCCTGCATTCTCTTAAATCGTATCAATATATCTTGAAGCGTATTATCCAATGCATGTCCCATGTGAAGTTGTCCCGTAATATTCGGCGGCGGAATAACAATCGTAAAGGGTTTCTTATCAGGATCTGCCTTACCCTTAAAATATCCTTGTTCTTCCCAATTCTGATATATTCTCTTCTCTACGCCGGCGGGATCATAAACCTTAGCCATAGTGTCTGCTTTTTTCATTTTTTGCTTTTCCTCACTTGTTCACTTATTATTTTATTGAAAACACATTGTTTTTATCATCTCATAATACAACTTTACTTGATGTTTTGTCAATATAAACTGCCCGATTCTCAGGTCTTAAACAGAAACACCTAAAAGCTGGGCGACAGAGTATATTGCCAATGTGCACCTGGGCCCTCTTATGTCAAAAAGCGCTCTGTTTATCGTATCAATTTTGCCACGTTTTACTGCCGGTATTTTATTTAATGTTGTAATGGCGTAAAACTTCGCCTCTGTTTCTTCATCAAGACAAATAATAGCATATGGTTCTTCATCTATATCTACGCTTTTGCCGCCGGCAGCCTTTACCACATCCTCATAAAAGGCGTATTTACTGTTACCTTTTGCGGAAACAATAGTATCACTTTCCCCTATGTATTCCGTCACAATGCACACCTTCATTACTTCCCCGCCTGCGTTGGCAAGTAAGACTCTGGAAATATCACTTTCAAGTGAAAAGGCATAGCTGTATGCCGCTTTTTCGCCGTTAAGCACCCTGCCTAAAAACCTAATCATATCGTACACTTCTTGTATTGATTCCGGTGTTTTTACCACAACTACAGGAAGTTGTTTATTTTTGATTTCGTCAACTTTGTCTTTTGGCACTTTATCTGAGACGAGCACTGCATCAGGCTTTAGTGCACTTATTTTTTCCGCATCCGGTTCTTTTAAACTACCTACAGACGGAACACTTTTTATATCATCGGGATAGCTGTCTTCTTCTGCTCTGCCTATAATCTGAATGCCTCTGCCGAAAGCAAACATTGCTTCTGTTATATCCGGTCCAACCGTCACAACATACAGTGGCTCATGTGCCAAAGTTACACTATTCCCTGCATTATCTTCAAAAGTAAAAGGATACACTATCGGCTCTGATGTGACCTCCGGCTGATAGTCAAAGGAATCGTCTCCATCTACATCCCCTGCCGAAGGCGTACTTACGGAATCGGGATCTTTTTCTTCACTGTTTGCGCATCCTGTAACGCTTACAAACATAAATATAATCAAACAAAGTAAACAAATCGACTTTGTTATTATATTGTTATTATGTGATTTTTCTTTCATACGGTTGCACGCCACCTTTTAAGTTTTTCGATTGAATAATTTTACTATTTACCATTCTTTATGTCAATCTGCGATTGAATTGCTGCAAATTTTTGTGCAAAACGGGCGTGAAAATGTACGAAAAACGGCGGCAGCTTTTGATTTGCTATAATACTTTATTTTATGGTTGAAATTTCTGACAGCCTATGATATAGTAAGCAAGTCGGTTATTTATATGCCTTCATAGCTCAGTAGGTAGAGCGCATCCATGGTAAGGATGAGGTCGCCGGTTCGATCCCGGCTGAAGGCTCCAAGAACATAAAAGGGAGCTGTTTTGATTCAGCTTCCTTTAATTTTTATTCCGCTTTTATTCCGCATCTTCTTCCAGCGTTTCCAACAAAAAGCTCACAGGACGAAAACCATCATTACAAGAAATCATGGCAGTATTTTTACTTTCTTCATAAAAGCCCCCTTGCACTCACGGTTCAAAAACAGTCTCCGGTTGGTATTTTACAGTATCATTATAATGCCACCACTCACCGTAATATCCGGAAAAACCGCAAGATTCCATAACAGATTCAAGAAAACGAGAATTATCAGCCGCCTGTTTATCTACGTCGCTGTAATCCCTATCTGCTTCTCCTGAAAAATCATCAAACCCCGTAGGCATCAAAACCTCTCGTCCGTTGCCATCTACTATTGTCAAATCAATGGCGCAGCCTCTCGTATGGTTGGAGTAGCCCACGTTAGGATTAGCAACATACGTCGGGTCGGGACAAACTTCCCACAGACGAAATTGTGCCGAAACAGGTCGGAAAGCATCCCAAATTTTAATGCAGTAACCCCTTTCCGCCAGCATATCAGCAGCTCTCATAAGCTTTTTAACTGTACCGTATCTGGCATAGGCGTCATTAAAATCATAAATTACTTTGCCGGTAAAATTCTCCGTTGTAGCGTACTTAAGCTCAATTATTGCATTAGGTATAAAGTCCTTGATGTTTACAAAAGCATCATCAGACGACGGAACAGTCGGAGTGGGCTTTGGTGTGGGCACGGGCGTTTGCTTTTCCGTAGGCGACTCCGTAAAAGTCGGCTCAGGCGTTCTGAAATGTATTTGAACAGAAGAGCTTGGCGGGGCTGTATTTTCATAATTATTCTTTGAACACGATGTCATCATAAACAAAAAAGAGCACAAAGTAAGTAATCCCCCAAGGAGAATTTTAAATATTCGTGCGTGTTTTCCCTTCCCATAATAATCTTTTCTCTCATATAAATCTTCAAAGCCAAAACTTTTATATAAATTAATTGCAGGCAAATTATCTTTGCGAACCTCCAGAAAAACAGAGCTGCAAGATTCTTGACGCATAGCCTCTATTGCCTTTGACAAAATACTTCTACCTATACCCAAGCGCCTCATTGCAGGCTCAACTGCAATGCGAAGAATTTCTCCCTCGTCCAACACTAATTGACAGCAGCAGTAAGCCACCACACGTCCATCCTCTTGAATCAAAGCGTAGACTCTCTGAGTTTCACTCTCGCACATCTGCGATATAGAAGATGCGTCCCACGGGTCGTCAAAAATTAACTTTTCAAGCTCAACAATCTGCGAAATATAATCTTCTTTGTTTTCTTCAAATTGTATCTGTGTAATTCTTATAGTAATCAACCCTCAAGCTCTCTGCAGTATATTCTGCCAACTTGCCTGCCTCTG
The DNA here is from genome assembly GCA_017522515.1 of Clostridia bacterium. Next base: position 8,725 of record JAFWZH010000324.1, on the reverse strand, counting down.
CTGCTTCGGAATACTTTTTTGCAGCCACACACGCCAAAGCCTGAGGATTGCCGAAAGAGAATTCCGTAGGAACGAACTGACATTTATCTCCGATTTTTTCAATAATAATTTGCTTGTTTGCAAAAACTCCGTCGCCTGTAAAGATTACGCGCTCGCCGCTGTCATTAATTTTTTCATTAATAATATCACACAACGCGCTGCACTCCAAAGCGACTGTTTCCTGCAAGATTTTGCCATTTTTGTAAAGAGCACCGTAAACTCTGGCATTTCTGGCATCAATCATGGGACATACTACGCAATTCCCTTGCTCCCCTCCGAAATCACAGGAAGCCGCAAGTGCTTCTAAAGTATTAATCCCAAAAAGCGGAATATTCATAGTGTAAGCCAAAGTTTTTGCTGTAGTGACACCTATTCGCAATCCCGTATATGAACCGGGCCCATTCGTAACGGCTACTGCGCTTAATTCATCAGGCTTCGTTTCTGCCGCTGCAAGAATATATTCCACAGCAGGAAGCATCTTTACGGAATGTGTCTTGTTATCATAAAGCTGCACTGCTGAAATCACATTGCCATTTTCTGACAAAACTGCCATAGCCGTTTTGCAAGACGTGTCTATTGTTAAAATTTTCATTTGTCAAATCTCCTGATTTCTATATCTCTGCGTGTCGGAGATATTTCATCTCTTCGCATTATTTTTACTTGTAATATTCTCTTTTTGTAAATTTTTTCTAAATCCGGAACGCAATCCGGCCACTCAACAAACATAACTGCAGGCTTGTCTGCATATTCCTCAAAACCTATATCCAATAAATCGTCATACGACGAGAGTCTGTACAAATCAAAGTGATACATTAACACTTTACCTTGGGAATACTCATTTACTATTGTAAAAGTCGGACTGGTTATATACTCGTCTATACCTAATGATTTTGCTGCTCCTGCGACAAAATGAGTTTTACCTGCACCAAGATCTCCCGTAAGAGTAACAATGTCTCCGGGTTTTAATATCGAGCCTATTTTTTCACCCAAACTGCTTGTTTCTGCTTCACTATTTGTTTGAAATTTTAAAAGCAACTCCATACAAACTCCTCCTAACGCAGCTCATTATACTATAATATATTTCTTTTTACAAAGCTTTTTAGATAGAAAAAGTGCTGTGAGTATATCGTGGTCTCACAGCACTTTTCCAGAGAGTCTTTACTGAAAAAAATATAAATGTGTTTTGCAAAATTAATAACGGACAGTCAACTGATTTATCGCGTCACGCCCCTAAAATTTGTAATGTTTAGCTTTTACTTTTTGTGTAAGAATTGCGTCGGGGGTCAACATATCTCAAATTCTCGTAACCACACAGTTGAAAGAATACCACTGTCCGCTGGTTCGTATGTATTTTATCAAAAATAATTTTTTTGCCAACGTACTTTTAAACATATTTTTTCAGAAATTTTCATGTTTAAAAATCATTCTCACGCGTTTAAATCAATTAATAAGTCATTTTTTGATGTTTTCAACATTTTCTGCTTTCGTATATGCGAATATAATTTTTTCATATCAACATATAGTTTTTTAGCTCCTCTCGTTTTGTTATTCCAAGCTTTAAATATACCGTAGAAATGTGCTGTTTAACCATTCTCAGTGATATTTCCAAATAGAAAGAAATTTCTTTCATACTCCAGTCTTTAGAGAACAGCATCGCAATCACAAACTCGATTGTCGTCAGTTCTTCTAACACTGCTCCCTCTTCACCTGCATTGTCAAGATTACACCAACCTTTTATAAAATCATGTGCACCTGCAGCTATGTAACGGAATTCCGCCGAAAAAGCCTTGCGCATACACGATTCAGGCAAGCCGAGCAGTATTCCGTGGTGTTGAATAAAAGGTGCCCAAAAGCCCTCAGCCGCTGCCAAATCAACAGCAGTGCGAAAACGAATTTTTGCTTCCTCTATCATTTTCATATTAATTAAACCTATTGCAGCTATAATATGCAAGTAAATCATAGGTACCATATGCACATAAGGACACAACGAAGTCGCAGTATCTGCTATACCTACCACCCTACTGTAGTCTCCATTAATGTACGCAAGGATAGCCATTAAATAAGCAGCAAACAGACGCATTCCGTCCGGGAGGTATTGCATAATCTCTCTCAACTTTACTATATCTGCTTTTGTTGAATGTATCAGTATATCTATAATCGAAGATACAAAAAATGTCATCGATTCATTTTTTATATCTCGTTCTGCAAATTCCTTTGTTGACATATATTTTGACATGTTATCAAAAGTCATTCGCGCCACACGATAGTTGCCGATACTTAAGTTTGCAACAGCATACATTAGTCCGCTGCAAATGGCTATGGTATCATCACTGTCGGATATGTATTTTTCAACAATTTCAATACAGCGTTCTGAATTCCCTTTAAAGAAATGGTATTCAGCCTCTGAAAAATTTTTAATTTTTGTGTCGTCAATTGCCTCAATATAATCAAGACTTTTTCCTGGTGCAAAATCTGCGCATATCAGCCTAAAAGGAAGGTGTTCAAACCGTTTGGTATTACGTAACCATTCTTCATGACCGACTGCAACATTCTTACTTTCATAAGGATGTACTGCATTCTGCGGAATTAGCCAAACCTTACCAACTCGCATTGCGCCTTTAATTTTCCCCTCTTTTGCCCATTTCTGAACTGTTCTTACAGTTACACCGAAATTAGCTGCAGCTTGTTGAACCGAAATAAATTCCATAACATACAGCTCCTTTTTGCTCCTTTTAAAAAAACTTATATAAAAGGCAACCAAAAAAAATATAGACTTTTTCATGGCAGCTTTTTAAATATTTTTTTAAAATTATGTCGATTTCTTTAACTTGATTACATTATACACAAAAAAAAAATAAATGCAACACTTATTTTTCATTTTTGAAATTTTTTTATTGTATACAAAAAAATAGTATGATAAAATCATCATTGTGATACGCGTAAGAGAATAATATTAACGTTTTATGCTTTAGGAGGAAATTTATGGAATCAAAAATTTATAATTTTCTTAAAAAATGCAAATTTCTCGAAGAAGATATTATGTATTTAATTCGTGACGGACGAAAGTCCTCCATTCATCTTGCTGATACAAGAATAATATCCACATACATTCCCATCAAAGCTTTTCTTGACTATTTTAATTCAAATACCTTTATTATAATTAACAAAGGTATAGCTGTTAATGTTGCTTTTATTTCAAAAATAGAAAACAGTATTTATACAATGTGTGACGGTGCAGAATTTAAAGGCAGATCGCGCACACCCGGCCAACATAAGAAGAACACAGAAAAATTAATACAGAACGCTGTTTCTGCAAAAAGTATTTCCGAAAGAATACCGGAGCTCTTTTCTGTCTTAGACAAATCACCTATTGCTTTCGCTGTCATTGAGTTGCTTTTTAACGAAGAAGGCCACGGCGTTGATTTTGTTTTTCGTTATTGTAACGATTCTATGCTTTTATTGGAGGGACGAACCTCCGAGGAGATATTAAACAAGTCTTTCTATGAAGTTTTTAAAGACAGCAACCGTAAATGGCTTGTCAGCTATGCCGATGTAGCTCTTAATGGTACTAGGAAAGTCATATCCTACTATGTCGGACAAACAGACCGTAAAATTCTTGCCTATTGTTACCAACCTTTCGAAGGTTTTTGTGCCTGCTCATTAATAGAGGTTGGTTCCATAATTAAAGAAAATGAAATTCTGTGATAAGAACTGTAATTATTACACCTTTATATATCTTTGATTTCTGCTGTTTGGCTTATCAGGAATTGTCATGCGAATGAGATTCATATATGTTGCCGGTCGCAAATAATTTCTAAGGAAACCTTCTTTAGATTTTAATCCCAGTTTTTCCATAAGCGCTTTACTTGTATAAGGGATATTATATTCCATAGAATCAAGCAACCTCTTGATGCATTCCGAAAGCGGTGCCATAAAAATGCACTGGCCGCCGTTAAAGACCCCCTCCTCACCTCGGCGGAAGTCACCGGATTCTTTCACAACATATTTAGTCATTATGCCATGGAATTTTTTTAAATCTTGTATGCTGTATGGATTAATCTCAAAAAATTTCTCATAAGCTGCATAAGCATTTTTTACTTCTTGAATTTCCTTTTGTTCACCAAGAACAGTTTTTCCATTGATTACATCTCTAACTTGTCCCAAGGAAAGTGAATAGATCTAATGCGATTGTTTTTTCTTAGGTATAGTTTAGATTCCAAATTACCGGTTGCTGTAATACGTCCTATTTTTTCTGAAATAGAAGACACATACGATAATATCTCGTTTGTTATCGCAAAAGGTGGTTTATAATTTTCCATGATAGCTCCTCCGAGTACTTGCGTATTATCTTACGCATTTTCTTTCTCAATTATACAATAACTTGATTTTTTTCAATATAAATATAATCAGCATTGTTAGTATCAGAATTGAATATTTCGAAAAACTATGATACAATGCCAAAACTAAATATAGGGGGCTACACTATGAAAGAAAGACGATATCCATTCAGTTTATTTTTGATTGGTTTTATCACAAATATTCTCTTTCACTTTTTTTGGCTTTTTGTTCCGAGTGTTATCTTATTATTTATGGGCATTTGGGTTGATTGGTGTTTATTTTCAGGTCTTGCTCTGTTAGGCTGTGATATTATTGCTTCGTTCGTTGAGCAAATGAAAATCAGACAAGTAATGCTTTCCGATTCCGGCGATGAGCAATTTCGCAAATTCCAAGATGCAGTATCAAAAGACGGAAACGTTTTTGAAAACATCCGAAATCTTGTTGAGAATGTAGCCGAAGAATATGTTGATGATGAGCATAGACAAAGAAACAATTTCGTTGTTGATATGTGCGAGAAAGTCTGCAAAAAATGCGAATATGGTGATGACATTGAAATACTAAATGAACACGAGAGAGTTTTCTACGTAACTCAAATATTGGAGCAAGAAGTAAACAACGGCGGTTTCTCTCAATTCTTCTATAATTCAAGCGGTGATTTTTCAAATGAGTTGGTGGATGCATTTACAAAGATTGGTGCATTAAAAACCGCTAAAATCTGCAAAAAAGCATTAGCAGTATTTAATGACAATGTTCCCACTGACAGAGATGAGCGCGAAGAATTGCTTGATAATTTGGACTGTGACGATGCATTAAGCGAATGTGATGACGAATTTTATGAGTATGAGGATGATTTAGAAGAACTAAATTACACATACATTATGGAACATCATAGTTTCTTTGAGTAATAACATAATTCAAGGCATAAAGTAAACCCCGAAAACCGTGATGGTTTCGGGGTTTTTGTGTGTTTCGAAATAATACAAATTATCTCTTGGAGTTTTAGCAATACTGTTTGATTTCGTGAATATCGTGTAATATCGTTTGATATCGTAGCTTTATCGTGTGATTTCGTGCGATATCGTGAATATCGTGAGTATCGTTTGATTGGGATTTGACTATTTACGATTTGGGCGAAGAATCGTTTTGTTCTCCCGACCAAATAATTGTCGCATTACAACCGTTAAAGGCTTCTTCTCCAAACGGATTTGCAGAATATCTTGTAAACTCAATCACTTGCTCTTCTGTCCAACCGAAAAATACGTTATCTCCTAATTCTTCAAGATACGCAGGTATTACTAGTTTTTCGATTGAGGTACACATATAAAAAGCCTCATCGCCAATAGTATCAAGATTTGCAGTTAATTCAATGCCTTGTAAACTTGTGCAATTATGGAAAGTTCGGTCTCCAATATTATAAATGCTTTCGCCATCTCTCATCTTGATAGTTTTAAGTGAAGTGCAACCGTTAAACAAATCGTCAGCTAAATAGCTAACAGGTATATTTTTCACCGATTCTATTTCTGTATGTTCCATAAACAATCCAGATGCAAGGCTGTCAATATCACAGCTTCCGTATCCTCCCACATAAGATCCTTCGTACCAAGCAGGAACTATAACATTACTCGCATTTCCATCATAATCAGTTATATCCCAATCTGCAAAATAACCCATTGTACTTATTTCAAAGGCAAAACCCGGTGTTGTCCAAATAGCGTAAAGCTCTACAGTATCACCATTTTTTATGCTTAAGGGTAGGTGGAAGGTTAAATTATCTATTTGAGTGCCATATTCCTTTCCTTCAGGATCAAGCCCCCACGCAACACATTCGTATCCTTCTTTTGTAAAAGTGCATTTTGGAAGCCAACCGTCATCACCTGACTCAACGAGATAATCGTCCATTTCACCCTCGCCACCGTTAGCGTTGAAATGAATGGTGTATGTTCTATCAGCTTTGAGTCCTATCAGCCACTCAACCACGCCACAGGAAGTCAAGGAAAATAAGGAAAATATTGTAAGCATAATAAGAGAAAGCCTTAATATTTTTTTCATACTAACTCCTCCGTTTCATCAAATTCAAGTTTATCGAGTAGATAACTACCCAAAATAATTATACCATAAGATTCACAAAAAGCAAAAAGAGTCATAATAATTCTATTAAGAATCGTTATGACTCAAGAAGATTGCAACACATTGAAAAATTCATATTTCTTTGTTACAATAATAAAAAATGTTCGGAGTTGATTCAATGGAATATATCGTAATTCCCGATACGGCTATATGGGCGGTCAACCGTGACAAACAGGAAAATGAATCAAGCAATATCATTTATCGCGATAAAAGCGGCAGAGGGCACTCCATTGATTTTGATGTATGTGCAACCAATTTCAAAGCAGAACACGGAACATCATCGGGCAACTGCATAGGCGAACGGAAAATGGATGAATATTGTTTCGTTTTCTACACAAGCGGCATTAAAACAAAAATAGTATTTAAGAAAATGTATGTAGGAAACTTATTCCGTTATCACCTGTTAAGTGGCTCAAAAGCAACTCGTTTTCTACAACTGCAAAAAATAATAGGCGAAACAAGATACACCACATATGACTTATCATAAAGGGGAGAAAATATGGACTACATTTTACCCGAGGAACAATTAATTGAATATGCAAAGCCATACCTAAAAGCAAAGGGCTTTAAGAAAAAGAACAAGCGATGGACGAAAGATATCGGAGAATTTACCCTTTGTTTTTATATTCAAGGCAGTTGTTACTCAAAAGAAAATTATTATATTCGACCTGGTGTTTTTGTTAATTCATTATTGCCCACAGAGTTGGTTTATGGCCATTGGATGACACAGATTGAACAAACCACCCCCGAAAAGGTGTTGCACGATTTTGAGCAATGGTGTGAAGAATGGACAAATAAAACTTTAATCAAGGACCGTTTACTTGCCTTTATGGAATGGGAAGAACGAAACCCATTGGAAAAACGGAGAGCAAAACTCGTTGATTATAATGCCGACCCCGTTCCTGCTGATGAGTTTTTTATGGTTGATTTGAAAACCAAGAAGTATATTTTAGATAACTTTTAACGGAGGGGCATATGGAAGATATTTTAGAGCTTATTCTTTCAATACTGTTTATGCCGTTTGAATCTAAATACGATAACCTAAAAATTAAAATCAATAGAATACCGAACAAGGCACTAAAAATATTTTTGAAAGTGTTGCTTGTGCTGATTCCGTTTGCATTGATATTTGGGCTATATTGCTTGTGCAGTTACATATTTAGAGGGTATTGGATATAAAAAGAAAACCCCGAAAACCGTGATGGTTTCGAGGTTTTTGAATACTCTTTGAAATAACAAATTATCTCTTTGAGAACTGTGGTGCTCTTCTTGCTTTCTTGAGACCGGGTTTCTTTCTTTCTTTCATTCTCGGGTCACGTGTCAAGAAGCCTGCTGCTTTTAATGCAGGACGAAGATTCTCATCATATTCAAGGAGAGCTCTTGCAATACCGTGACGGATAGCGCCTGCTTGGCCTGTAAAACCACCGCCTGTTACTTTACATTTAACATCAAGCTTGCTGTCTGTTCCTGTAATAGCCAAAGGCTGACGAACGATAAGCTTAAGTGTCTCTAAACCAAAATACTCATCAATACCTTTACCGTTGATAGTTACAGCACCTGTACCGGGAACTAATTCAACACGAGCAACTGATTTCTTTCTTCTACCTGTAGCGAAATACTGATCTGCCATTGTCATTTGCCTCCTTTATTAAAACTCATAAACTTCGGGTTTCTGTGCCTGATTCACATGCTCAGCTCCGGCATAAACCTTAAGCTTTTTAATCATAGCTCTTCCCAAAGCGTTCTTAGGAAGCATACCCTTTACAGCGATTTCAACAGGATCTGTGGGGTGTTTCTTAACAAGATCCTTATAAGGAACTTCTTTAAGGCCTCCGGGATATCCTGTGTGATGACGATAAAGTTTGTCTGTATACTTCTTACCTGTCAACTCAACCTTTGCAGCATTGATAACGATAACAAAGTCGCCCATGTCGCAGTTAGGTGTGTATGTGGGTTTATGTTTACCCATGAGGATTTTGGAAACTTCTGTTGCAAGTCTTCCCAATGTTTTTCCCTCTGCATCAATGATATACCATTTCTTATTAGCTGTATCCATTGCTGCACCGTTAGGTACATATGTCTTCATAGTATTATAACCTCCTTAGATATACAAGCCCGTTCTGCGGGCAACTTGGCCATATTACACGATTTTTTTTGCCCTGTCAAGCCTAAAATCGATTAAAATTGAAATATATCTCTCATTCTCTCTTTTTCTCTCATT
>JAFWZH010000323.1 GCA_017522515.1 Clostridia bacterium | reverse complement strand
CAATGTCTGCTCACGGCAGCTGCACAGAATATGAAAAAGATAGCAATGTGTTGCGGATAATACATTGCTATCTTTTTTACTTTTAACAAAAAAAACAACCCCCGAATTAAATTAAAACGAGGGTTTGTCAGCAGTCTGAACCGACTTGTCGAAACAAGTCGGTTTTTCTGGCAGGGGCAGAAGGGCTCGAAGGCTCCGACCGCTGTATTTTTCAGTGTTATTAGCAATTATATGGGGTTGTTTTATCCAGTTTATCTGTTGGAAGGGATAATATAACACGATATAGTTTGAAGTTTGTTAGAAAAACTGTTAGATATTTATAATAAAAACAACTTTAATAATCATTATGCATTGCATAATTCGATAGCTATTTTCTATAATATTCTGTGAGAATAAGATTATATAAATTGACAATTTTAAATAGGAGATGTATTATGGAAGAAAAATGTCAAAAAAAGGATTATTTTATGAAGTATCTTCCATATGAACTCAATAAAGCCTATAACTACGATTTAAAGAATTGTCCTGACTTTCAAGAAATTTCTAAACCTTTGATTAATGTTTCTGACGTATTGAAAGCACATTATATTCTTGCGGATTATTTCACGGATCCAACGGCAGGCGTTGAAGTCGAGAAAATGCTCGTTGGCGTGAGAAGCTTTGATTTATTAACATCTGCTGTTTGTAGGCAGACCTGTAGTTATGCTGGAAAAACAAAATATACTGATCCAATAGATATTTGTTCAACATTATTTTTTGGTTTAGTAAAAGATCATGCATTTCATGATGGCAATAAAAGAACAGCTCTACTAACATTGTTAAATCAATTATATTCATACGGATACTACCCTAAAAGTCAAATTTATGATTTTGAAAAGTTAGTACTCGCTGTTGCAGAAAATTCTCTTGAAACTAAATATAACAAAGTTTGGAAAAAATTTAAATCATTTGATGATCAGAATATTAAAACAATTTCTTATATCATAAGACGTTTGGTGGAACAAAAAAACAGATCATACCATACTGATATAACTATGAAGGAGTTTATACAAGTATTAGAGAAGCAGGGAGTTCAATGTGAGTATTCTGGATTAAAAATACGGATGCGTAGAAAAACTAAACAGATTATTTTCCCTAAAACATATACTTACACTGTTAACTTTTATGGAGATACACGAGTAGTTGAAGCAAAAATGGCTCGAGACACTCTCGATGCATTACACCTTTCTAATGAATTTCCTTCTTATCAAAGTTTTTTTGAGGGACGTGACCCATTATATAAATTGATTGCAGAATTCGAGGAACCATTGAGAAGATTAAAAGATGAATAAATTAATATAAGACTACTGTAAAAAAGGCTGCCAGGTGGGCAGCCTTTTTCGTGTCTAATAAGAAGAAAGGAGTAAAAATTATGTTGTTTTGTTAGAATTAAATTATTTAAAAAAGGAGAAATTATGATTTACAACAAAAATATAATCAGCAAACACAAAAGATTATTTTAATGAGCAATACAATTTTACGTAAAGAAAAAACAAAGGATGAAAGTTAAAGAAGTATTAGAAATAGCGAAATTACGTGTTTGTGGCTTTTTTGTATTGGATTGAGATTTCCTTCATAAGTGTGCAGAAGTCCAGCAAGGTGTCAAAATCTGTATCGTAGTGCAGTTGCTTATATGCCAGTAAAAAGCGATTCAACAGATACAGATATCCGCCGGTGTTTTCGTAGTCCTTGCACAGAAACTCATTGGCGACATCGTGAAGATCAATGAACATAATGTCAAGTAAAACAGGGCTTGAATTGAACCTGTCCACAATAAACTTTATGGAATCGGACAAATCGTAGCCGATTGCGATATCGCAGCTGCACAAAAAATCGTGCAGATCCTGCAAGTCCTCTGATTCGGTATCAACCATAATACTGTCGTATGTCGGAGTATTTTTTATAGCACAAAAATACTTATGACCATAACGTTCCAAGAGTTTTATTCCGGCAACAATGTAGCTTTCGTTAGCGGTCTTCTTCACAAAAGCATCCATATAGGGATTGCGTTCCGGTTTGATTGGCATAGCCTCTTTCAGCTTCAGATAATGCAAGAGATTGTTGATATCCTTACGGATGGTTTCTGTTTTTTGCGATAAGGTGTCATTTGAACAGTCTTCTTGCGGATAGAAAATCAGGTGAATGCCGGTAAATGTCTGAAGCGTATCCCGCGGGATTTCACCTTGTAAAATCCCTTCGGCAATATCCTGCAACATATACATATTTTCGGTGGTGATGCCGAACTTGTTCACAAGGTAGGTCTTGTCCTCTTCGCAGGTGAGGATGATTTTGACATCAGGCTCCGCGATTGCCTTTCTGATTTCGGGCAGATCGTCTGCGACATTGCTGAAATCAAAGCAGCTGCGGTTTAACAGAAATCCGTCGTCACAGCACTTGCACACACGCAAAGCGACATCCGTTGCCTCCCCGTTTTGCTGCATAATGAAAATTGCAAATTTTCCTCCGGTAAAAAGTTCCTTAAAATTGTTTTGTCTGTTGTCCATATAAACAGTTCCTTTCATATTTATTAGCTGTATAACTCCTATCGTCACAGCTATTAATAATATGAAAGTTAAGGGCAATGCTCAACACAAAAAAATGATAAAAAAGCTACTTTTTTGCGAAATTTTCAAACATTTTTGCACTTAAAATCAACACTTTTGCAGTCGGACATTCAAAGTTGTTGACAATTCACGGAAACAGTATTAGAATTATATGAAATATTAAAAGGCAGGTGGACAAAATGATGAATAATCTTAATATCCGAAATCGGAGAGCCGTTTTGTCCGTTTGTGATTGATGTAATACATATCTTTCTGAATTTACAAGGCATCTTCGATTTTCGGAGGTGCCTTAAATTTTTTAGAAAGAGGTTGTTTTATGTATTATGTAAAACCATTAGTGGTAGAAGATGTTCATTATGTAGCATCAATAATGTCTGAAACAAGTAACATTGCAGCTCTCCATTCAACATATCATTCGTTGTCAGAATGGAAATGTATTTTTGATGAAAATGCTTGTGATGCTGATGAAGAAAACTTTTTGATTTGTGCTGATAACGATGTCTGTGCTTGGTTGAAGCTAAACGGCTTGCTAAATGCCGATACAGCCTGGATATCAATGCTTGTTGTTTCAGATAAGTATAAGCATCAAGGTGTCGGAAAATTTGCTGTTGAATATGCTTTTGAATATCTGCATTCTAAAGGATTTAATCAAATCGGAGTTCAGACAACAAAAGATAATCTTGCAGCAATAAATCTGTATAAGAAATATGGTTTCAATATTGTGGAACTTAAAAAGCTTAAAACAGAATACGGCAAAAAGATAAAAGCTTATGTTATGATGAAAACTCTGGAACCAAAGAAATATTCACTTGTGATTTCCGATGAAACTCATGAAGAAGCATATATTCAAATGATGGACAAATGGGAATCGATAGAGGAAAACATCCAACCCGAATTGTTAAGACGATACAGTAAAAGCTTAGGTGCAAATGTATCCTATTCAAAGTGGCTCGAATGGTGTGAGGATGACAGAACAACAGGTTCTATGTTGTCAACAGGTGTGCCTTGTACTCTATACTTTTTTGTTGATGATACAAGTGAAATATTAGGTGCAATTGAAATCAATCAAAAGAATACACATAGAGGTCATCTGCATGCAGGAATAGTGCCTTGGCACAGAGGTAAAGGGCTTGGCACAAAAATGCTTGAATCAGCCTTGGAAATTTGCAGAAATATGGGTATGACAAGTGTTGATATTGTCCCGTATAAGTTCAACAAATCAGCTATTAAAACCATTCTCAAAAACGGCGGAACTTTAATGAATGAGTTCTATGAAGACGAAAAATGGTCGCAAAGATACAGAGTATCATTATAAAGAGGTGTGAAAATGGCAAAAGACTGTTGTTGGTGCAATTTTACTGACACAGAAAAACAAAACATCTTATACGAAAGTGTGTATTGGTATGTGTTTTTTGCTGATAAACAAGATTATTTGGGTAGATGTGTTGTGGTTCTTAAACGGCATTGTGCAAATCTGTCTGCTATCGACTTGTTGGAATGGATTGAACTAAAAGAAATCATTGCAAAAATTGAAGGTTGTTTAAAAAATGTATTAGAAGCTGATTTATGCAATTGGAGTTGTTTGATGAATGATTTTTTCAAATCAACTAACCCCTATCCACACTTACATCTGCATGTAAGACCTCGGCACGAAAAACCTATAATTATAAATGGTAATAGTTATTTTGACGAAGAGTTCGGTCATCACTATGATAATAAAAAAGAAACAATATTATCAGATGGCGATAGAGAAATATTATTTAAAAAGATGAAGCAATTCTTTAATCAGGAGAAAAAATGATTACACTTACCGAATATTTAAATAATCCTTGCGGTACTCTTTCTATTCCGTATTGGAAAACTAAAAATATTACAATACCGCCTGATATGAAAATTCTGCACGATAATGATTTCAGTGCGGAGATATTATCAGATTATATAGACGAAAAATATTTTCGCTTGTACCACAATCTCAAAGAAATACCGAAAGTTATAACTAATGATCTTGAGATTACAACAGCAACAAGGAAAGATATTAAAGCAATCGTACAGATAATAAACGATTCATATACAGACATCTCTGTAAGTAAAGAGCTTATTAAAAGTTATACTAAAACACCGGTTTACAATGCAGCTTTGTGGATTATGGTCAAGGAAAAAGCAACGGATAAATATGTTGGTTGCGGTATAGCTGATTTTGATACAGAAGCGAAGGAACTTATTCTTGAATGGATACAGGTATTGCCACAATACAGAGGAAAGAAAATAGGACAATTGATAGTAACTGAACTACTGTTCAGAATGAAAGATGTTGCAGCTTTTGCAACTGTTTCAGGCAAAGTAGATAATACGACTAACCCTGAAGCACTATATAGAAAATGTGGATTCGCCGGTGATGATGTATGGCATATTTTGCATAGGAAATGAGGCCTCTATATGAACTACAAAGCAATATTCTTTGACCGTGACGGAACTTTAACATATTTTACTGCTGAAAAAGAAGCGTGGCGTGATAAGACAATCAGAGAGTGGAGTGGCAAGTCGTTTGAACTTAATTACGACAAGATGATGTCGCTGTTTAACCTTGCAAGCGAAGGAAGAAAACCTTGGTATAAAACGCTTGATGATGAACGTGAGTTTTTCAAGAGATATTATTATCATTTGCTTGTAGGCGAAGGTGTTACAGAAGATATTCAACCCAAAGCTAACTTACTCTTTAATGAGCTTTGGTGCAATGGTGACAAAGCATTGTTCTCTGAAACAGTAGAGGTGCTTGAATATTTCAAAAAACACGGCTATAAAATGGGAGTTATTAGTGATACTTCACCATCACTTGAATTTACTTTGCAACAGCTTGGTATCGCAAAGTATTTTACCTCATTTACTGCAAGCTCTTTAGTCGGTGCAGGTAAACCAAGTCCGATTATTTTCAATGCTGCACTTGAAGCACAAGGAGTAACCGCCTCTGAAAGTATATTTGTTGACGATTGCAAAGAAGAAGCAGACGGAGCAAGAGAGCAAGGCTTTTCGGCATTTTATCTTGACAGAAGCGGTGAAAATAATGATAAATGGACAATATATAATTTAAAACAGTTAATTGATTTTATTGAAAGACAATAGTAGAAAGGATGTTAAATATGGAATTACAAGATTTGATTCTTTGTATGAAAATTTCACAACAAGAATGGATAGAAAAATTGCGAGATGGCGAAGCGTGGTTTGGTGCTATTGACGGATATATAAAAAAGGCGGAGGAAAGTAACAACAATGAGCAAGGAGATAAGTATGAAGGTGTCTTTGCTCGATGCAAAAAGAATTCAGTAATCATACAAGATAGCCAACAAAGATTTGGAGATGATTTAGAAATAATTGATGATGGTGAATATTGCTTTTTGCGAAGAAAAAGTAGTCGTTTGATGCTTGCGTTTTGCATGTACGGAATAAAGAAAAACGAATTAGAGCTATTTGGAGAAATTGATTGTACTAACGAAATAAAAACATGTGAATTCAAATACAATTTTGAACCGAAAATGTATGAGAGCTTTTTGCAAGATGGAACATTACCATCTGAAGTTGCGGGCTTTTATGGTAGTGCAGGACATATTATTGATTCTATTGGTGAAGCACTTATTAAAAATAATTATAAGTGGAAAATCAAAATTGTTAATTATGATATTGATTTAACAAAAGAGTTTTATATTGAACCTCAATCGGATTATCCCGAATTATGGCATAAAAGAAAAGATTTGGCATATCAGCATGAAATCCGTTTCATAATTTACAATAAATTGCAAAATCTGAAAGGTGTTGTTATAAACTATTCTCCGATATCAACATCAAGTGCAAATATTGCAATGGGACAATTGTATTTTACAGGTACGGCGGAAGTAAAAGAAATTAACGACTAATAAGAGGATGTTACTAATGGTAAAAGTCTTTTTAATCTGCGGTAAAATCTGCTGCGGAAAAACTACATATGCAGAGAAACTTTGTGCTGAAAACAATGCAGTATTACTTTCAGTTGATGAGATAACACTTGCTCTTTTCGGTCAGCATTGCGGTGATAAACACGATGAATATGTAGAAAGAACAGAAAAATATCTGTTAAATAAATCTTTAGAGCTTATTCAGAACGATATTAATGTCGTTCTTGATTGGGGCTTCTGGACAAAAGCTGAACGGCAGTCTGTAAAAGATTTCTATAAATCCCGTGGCATTGAATATGAGCTTCATTATATTGACGTCAGCGATGAAATATGGAAATATCGCTTAAATAAGAGAAACAATGCTGTACTTGCAGAAGAAACAAATGCCTATTATGTTGATGATAATCTTGCTGTAAAATTTGCTTCAATATTTGAAGTTCCGGGCGAAGATGAAATAGATGTTATTCAAGAAATGTAAGGAGTGATAAATGTGATTTATAGAGTGGATGATTTTATAGAGAACAATATAAATCCCATAACCAATTCTGAATACGGTTCATCTTGGATGATATTAACTCTTCCCTCTGATATGGATACACCTATGCTTGTTGGTGCAAACAATGGTTGTGCTTATACTATAAAAATCAACAAACAGCTTCACGACGATTGGAAAATGGCTATCGGTGATTTTATCGGATACTGCGGTGCAAATAATCTGAACGGCATTTTAGCAATCACGGAAGATGAATATAGTGAAGTTCAAACCTATTATGATGGACACAGTTATAATGAAACAATTCTGCGAACCTATGAAACACCAATTTTAATACATAGTACATCAATGGAAAATTGGTATCAAATACAGAAAGACGGAATGCTAAAAAGTTGGAATAATCTCAGCATTTCAGAAAAAGAACCTATTGGAAAACAACTCGGAGACCCTGTTCATTTTAGTGATTACATAATGTTCGGTGGTGGTGTCAGCGGAGAAATCGTTGTTAATTCTAAACAATCAGGCAAAATTATAATGGATATTAATGCTGAATACAAAACAGGTGCAAGACTTTATTTTGATGCCGAGAAGATTGCAAAAGACGGTTTGCTTGTTCGTGACGGTGCACATATCAAAGTAAAAAAATGTTTACCGCTTGAGCCATATCTTATTTGGACAGCTACTTGGGAAAAAGTAGGATTAGAAAGTCAGATTTCCACGCCGAGACTTTTTGCAGAATTATCAGATGAAAAATTCAATGATTTTCAAATTTTCAATAAAAGATAGAGGTGAAATGATGAAAAAATTAGTTGACCAATGGGATAAAGCAGCCAAGAAATATACACAAGACCAAGAGCAGTCAGATTTTGTTGAAAGCAACAAACGGGTAGTCAAGGCTCGTTTTCAGGAAATGTCAGGTAAAAAAGTATTAGATTTAGGTTGCGGCTACGGATATTATACTGATTATTTCCAAAATATCGGTGCAGATGTAATAGGTGTTGACGGCTCTGCTAATATGATTCATATTGCCCGTTCACGTTATGAAAACTGCACTTTTGATATATGCGATATTACAGAAAACCTCCCTTATGAAAATGAAAGTTATGATTTAATCTTTTGTAATCAGGTGCTAATGGATGTTGAAAATATTGAAAAAGTATTTTCTGAATGTTACAGAGTATTAAAGCCGGGCGGCATTTTTTACTACTCTATCGTACACCCTGCATTTTATGACAGTGAATGGGTTAAAGATAAGAAAGGCTTTTGTTACGGTAAAACTATCAGCTCATATATTGAACCTTATTCCTTTACAAATGAGTTTTGGGGCAAAACTGAACATTTCCATCGCTCTTTGGCTTACTATCTGAATGCAACCGCAGAACAAGGTTTCTCATTAAGACATACTGAAGAACCTGTGTCATATGACGGTGTAACAAAAAATAAAGATTTGCCGTTGTTTTTCTTTGCCGAGTATGAAAAGCTCAGCAAAAAAACTATCTCGCAAAATAAAAAGTAAGATGAAACAAACAATAAGAGACAAATAAGAGATATATAAGTTTTATATATATTGTAGTAAGTTGAAAAAAATGAAAAAAGGGTGGAAACTGCGCTGCAGTTCCCACCCTTTTTTACATATCAGTCAGTTCGTTTTTATATCTGTAAAAAGTGGCGGTTGATATCTGAAATCTGTCTGTCACTTCCTTATAATCGGCTTCAGGGTTTTCTCTTATATATTTCATACAAGCTTGCTTTTTGCGAGCAGCTTTGTTATCGGCTCTGTTTGTGCGGTAATAATCCCTTTCATATTTTCTTCGTCTTGCTTCGCGTTCTTCTCTGCTGAAACTGCAAAATGAATTCATTATGTCTTCTTTTGTAAAACCGATAGCATCAGCGATTGTTTCTAATTTGTATGGGTAGAAATTACCGCTGAAGTTTGCATATATCGTGATGCACATTTCATCATAGTAATTACTTGTTTCGTCACAATACTGAGTGCAGTATTCAATAAAATCTTCAGGCTCTTCAAAAATGTGTCTGCCAATGTTTGAAAGTATGTGAAAAAACAGATTCCTTTTATGAAGAAGCAGGTGTTTGTTTGCGGAGTGGTGAACCAAAAAATTATGGATGTCAACTAAAACATTCCAGTATGAAAAGCCTTGTGTTCTGTAATCATTCCTGTAACGAAGCTTACTGAAATCAAGGTCATAATCCTTGTCATAAGAAAAATTGGCTACAAGTACATCTTTATCTGGTTCGTTAAGTGTTTCGGAGGAAGGCTTTTTATCGCAGGATTTGTTTACCGCAGGCTTTGTGTTTTTAGGCTTTTTCGGTTTTCTTTTAAGATATTCTTTGTTCTCAATCTGCTCCATAGTAAAGCCTGCATCAAGAAGCTTTTGTATGTTAGTCTTTCTTCGTTTTTCATTAGAGGCCTCTTTGCTTTTACTGAAGTATTCGTCAATTTCTTCTTGTGGTTTCAGGTATGGTAAAAATCTTTCAAGACTGTGATCGTTTCCGTTGTCATAGAGAAAAAGACGGGTGCGAATAGGAGTAGAGTCTTTCAGATTAAAACTGGTTGGGCACCTGTATTTCCTCGCACCATTCCTCACGGCGACATCGCCGGAAAGCAAAACTATCAAGCTGTCATAAATGCGTTGTCTGAGATCAAAGTTTTCTTTAGTGCATTCCTCTATGTAATACGTAATGTGAGCACCGTGTCCGCTTAAAGTAATTGCATCCGGATAAAGAGCCGGAGGAAGGCAGTATTTCTTTATGAAGAAATTTCTTACTGTTTCCTTGTCTGCGGTATGCGGATCAAAATCAAACAGTACCGTATCAATGTCAACAATTATTGAACGGAAAGAAATTGCATTTCTGTCTGCTGTCCAATAACGGAATGGTGTTGCATGATAATAAAGGGTGATTTCATCGCAATTTGCAAGTCTTGACAAATAGTGAATATGTTTCTTCCTGCCGTAATGGAACAGATTAACAAGATTGCCGTGCTTGTCCGCTGCGAAGATAAAAAAGCGATGCTTTTCATCGTCTGACAGAATGTTATTGAAATATGTAACAACATCCTCATCAGTTTCCCCGGTGTAGTCTTCAACATACTTTTCCAGATTGTGCTTTAACATAGCCTGTCGGCATAAGCGAACAAGCATTCTGATTCGCTTGTCTGCGTTTTTGTCCCCTGTCTTAATTTCCTTTAACGGGGCATTGTTGTAAATGTAGTCTTCGAAACCGCAATCTAAAATTTCTTCAACGATTTCGGGTTCAATTAAATGGTTAATAAATCTCATTGTAAATTTCTCCTTTCTATTAATATTTTGAATAGTTTGAGTAACAGTAAGTTGTTTATCATAAAAAACAACTCCTTTCATAAATTTTAAGACATTTTTTTGATGTCCTATATAAGTATGAAAGATTGACTATAAAAAACCGTGCAGTTTTTTATCAAAATCGGCTTTTTTTGAGAAAAAATTGAAAAAAATTGAAAAAAGTTGAGAAAATGGCAGAAACATACCCTCCGGCGCAACGCCGGAGGGTATGTTTTCATGCTATTATATATATTTATGTTTTATCTTTTGCTTTCAATCCATTTGTTTGCGACAGTAACCTTTCATCAAGATTTTTTGAAAACATACAACAAATCTTGAGAGTAAACCACCATACAGCCAAACTTTCTGATGATTGTAATTCCTCATCGGAATACAATCCATGGCATACATTATTTCTCATTCCAAATGCGTATGGACTTGTGTAAAATAGTCGCAGATTAAATAAAAATGTTTCATCAAAACACTCTATTACTTCAGGTAATTTTAGAATACTTTCAAAAGAAAGACAGCTTTCAATGCCATTTTTTTCAGTTTTGTAGACAACTGCACCACATTCTTGAGCAAGACATCTTACGCAGTTTTCTAATTGTGGCATCAATAAATGCATTGCTGTGCTCAAATCTAAATTAAATCCTGCAATTAATCCTTTTAAAATTGTTGTCTTTCGATCTGATGGAATGAAAGCATTATCTTCAACCAAGAAAGCAAGATTTTCCTCGCTAAAGTCAAAACTTTCTTTTGCAATCCATAAATAGCGTTTTATAAATAAATCCGCAGCAAGATTATATTCTTTGTAAATTTCGTGTTCAATTATGGCACATATTTCATCTTCACAAGTAGTTAGGGCAGAAGGAATAATACATTTTGTTCTGCCATTCTGATCTAAAACTTTTTCGCCAAACATTAACGGAAAACTAAAATCTTCTGATTTATGTTTATTGTAAGTTTCTTTTTGGTTTTTCAGCTTTATAATATTGCACAAACGATACAATACCATTTCAAAAGAAGATGCATCAATAAACTCTTTTATGTGATCTATACACTCACGTATATCTATGGATGGACCTTTGAAGCTAACTAAATTTTTGATTGACAATTTTTTTACTGGTTCTATTCGTTTGGCAAGTCTATTTCTTTCTGTTTTGCTCTTCGCGTTATTTGTTCTGTCCCATGCAGCCATTGCTTTATGTATAAGTGCGATTATTTTAAATGACGATGATGGATCATCCCAATCATATTTATCGGTTGCTTTTTCATAATTTGTTGCGATTCTTTCTTTTAATTGTGAAATCTCGTGCTTATTATCTGTATTTTTTAAGAGCTGCTCCAAATCCTCTAAAAATTCGTTTGCTTTTTCATACATATTGTTTGTTTCATAGTAGCAAATTGCTTTTTTGTATGTATTTGCAAGCAAATCAACATGTTTATTAATTGCAGATAATGCCTTTAATAAAAACAGTACTGCATAATTATCTTCATCAAGATTTTTTTCTACATATAAAAGTGCTTTTCGTAAAAATATTTCATAATCAAAAAAAGGTAATTTGTATTTAGAATATATACGACAAATTCCTAATGACATTCTAACATAACCATACTTATCATTATGCGTTGGTGTTTCTATTTCCTTGAGATAAGATTCAACTGCTTTTTTTGCCATAGCTGTATTATGATTATGATTCCAAAGTAATTCACTACAAATCGCATTAAAATATTGGCATTGTGCCTTCCCTAAAATCTTATTAAGCTTGGTGTATATAGGTTCAGACAAGTCAACATAAATCATATCTTCAAGACTCTTAGAATAATGAAGTGGTAAGATGTGCTTGGATAGAATCTGTATGATTACACTTAATAATACTCTGTTTGTTCCTCTGCGATTTTTACTAATTTGTTGAAGAAGAATTCTTTTATTCTCAAGAGAAGAATTATTGTTTAATACTGAAAGAATCTCTTGTTTTAATGAATTGCTCATATCAATTTATTTCCTTTTTACTGTTCTGTATAAGTCTTTCTGAACCAATCTAATTTGTATGTCTTTTTTTGTTCATCTGTGTTTGTTGTCATTATACTACCGTGAATATGTAATGTCAAAGTAAGAATAAAAACCAACTTATTGTAAATATCCATATTCCCATTAATTTTCTCGCATATGGATCATATTAATCTGTCATATTGTTAATATGAAAAGGTTTGTGGGAATAGAACAAGGTGTAATGCTTGTTCTGTCACCCTCGGAGAGCCCGGACCTTTCGGAAGAAAGGTGTAAAGGGCTATACCTTTTTGAAAAAAGAAAAAAAGAAGGTGATTAAAATGGCACACATAGAGAAATTTAAACGAAAAGATGTCGCGAGAGTATGTAATCATTTTGAAAGAACGTTTTCAGGAAATGGCATTCCCGATAACAGAAACATTGATCCGACAAGGACATATCTTAACTACAATCTTGCAGAGCATAATGAAGCTCAGATGGAGTTTATAAACAAAAGGTGTGCGGAGGTAAGATGCAATCCCAGAGCAGATTTGAATATCCTTGCTTCCTGCTGTCTGTTTCTCCCGAAAGATGTTCCGCCTGAAGATGAACGGAGATTTTTTGAAAGTGCATACAGATTTTTATCTGACAGATATGGAAAGAACAATATTGTTTCTGCATGGGTTCACAAAGATGAGGGATTTAAGACGCCTGAAGGAGTGCTGATTAATAGTCCTCATATCCATTTTGCCTTTATTCCAGTCGCCAATCGTGACACTGATAAGGAGTGTATATCGGCGAAATTAGTGATTAACAGACGTGATTTGCAAACGTTGCACACGGATATGGAAACGACAATAAGCAACGATTTTGGGCGAAAAATAAGCATATTAACAGGAGCTCTGAAAGACCGAAAGTTAATGTCTATGCCGGAGTATAAAAGATACAAGCAGCTTCAACGGGATATCGGACAATTAGAAAGACGAAAAACAGAATTACATGATGAAATCTTTGACTTAGAAGGAACAGATTTCCGCCCACTGTTTAATACCAACGAAATAATTTTGTAATTTTTTCGGTTATTGATGTAATAAAAAAATCATTATATAAAGGGAGACATTTTACCACGGTGTTTTCCCCAAATGTGATTATAAGTTCGCAAACAGGGCGCTGCATTTCGCAGCGTCCTGTTTGCTTTTTTCGGTTAAGCGATAGTAGTAAAAATCATATTATTAGATGAAAATATGACGAAATGGAGTGATAAATAGGTGTTTTTGTTGCTGAAAAAAATATTTTTGAAAAATTTTCAATTTTCTCAAAATGCGAAAACCGTTGATATATAAGGGCTCACGGCACTTTTTCGTAAAAATACTTATGCAGGATTAATTTTTTTAGTGAATATCTTGCATACTCTCTATGCAAGGATATTTTTTTTGAAAATAAAGTGTAATCATCAGCTGTATTTAAATGATAAGTTGTCAAAATTTTAGAAATTTTCCAAAAGTGAAATTTATGACAGAAATAGAAAAAAATGGCTATGAGGAAAAACTTTTTTTTCGCGAAATCTGTCATACTATATACGAAACACAAAAAAACAGTTTCAATGCTGTGTATAAAAACGGCAAAAAAAGTTATGGTAGAGCAAAAAACAGCTTTTAAAAATGTCATACTATATATGAAACAAAAAATAGTGTTTCAAAATTAAACAAGAAAGGAGGCAGTCCTTGTGAGCAATTTCAATAAGCTGCATTATACATATAAGGAAATCCAGATGCTTTTATTCTGCCCTGAAAAGGATGCAAAGAGAATCCTCGGACAGCTCCGAGAAATTCAGGAAGACCATAATCTCGTAAGCCCCGAAGGCACGGTGTATTCATTCGTATTCTTTAATGTATTTTCACAAATATTTAATAGGTAAAAACTAATGGTCAGAAATAACGGAAATTTACCATTTCGTTATGAATCTCACGCAAAAATGCGTAGCTCAGGGTTTAACTTATTACTCAACTAAATACAAGATTATTCTCATTTATATATACCCTGCAAAACTAATTAAAAGGAGAAAGTCTATGGAAGATTTATTTAACGGTGCAATGTTTGTAGATTATCCTGATATTGTTAGTATTGCAGAACTGCAGCAAATGTTACGAATCGGTCGTAATACAGCTTATTCAATACTTAATGATGGTACAATCAAAGCACATAGAATTGGGAATAGATACATTATCCCAAAACTTAGCGTAATAGAATATGTAAATTCAATTTTTCAATAATACTATAAGAAAGGAAGCACTTGTAACAGTGCAGATATAAATACATGATAAATATTAGCGGTAGCGTGCACGCAAAGGGAAAATATTATTATGCGGTATTCCGTGATAATGGAAAACAAAAATGGATTAACACCGGAATAGAAGCAAAACCGGGAAATAAAAGAAAAGCAAAAGCTGCAATGGAAAGAGTAATCAGAAATTATTTTGATAAAAAACGTTCATCAAATAAAATGTTACTTACAAACTACTTATTAAAGTGGATAGTAGAAGTTGAGCCGAATCTTAAGCCCTCTACATATGAGGATTATGAAAAACGAATTAAGGGTAAGATTATCCCCTACTTTGATCCTTTGGAATTGAGTCTTGATGATGTAACTCCGGGAATAATAACTAAATATTTGAACTTTCTTAAAAATGATGGGCGTTCAGATGGCAATGGTGGATTAAAAGAAAAAACTGTAAAAGAAATTAAAAACGTTTTATCTTCAGCGTTAAAGGATGCTGTAAAAGATAAACTTATACCGTATAATCCTGTAGATGATGCCCGAATGCCTGTTTATGAAATGGAAATCAAAGAAATTAAAAAGGTCTATGGTATAGATGAAATCAAAAAGCTTCTTGCATATGCAAAAGCAAAAGACAGCCATGTTTATACTTTTTTAGTTCTTATTTTTATGACAGGCATAAGAAAAGGAGAAGCAATGGCTCTTGATTGGACAACTGGTGTAGATTTTGAAAACAGAAAAATTATAATAACAAAAAACCGTACAGGAACAAAATCAAAAACAACAAAAATGATTACTACTCCTAAATCGGATGCAAGTAACAGAGTAATACCTATGTCTGACTTTGTATATAATGTTCTGAAAAAAGAAAAGGAAAAGCAAGATGCATATAAAAAGATTTTGGGAAAAGCATATCCCGGTGATGATTTCGTTATCTTGAGCACAACAATGAAACCATATTCCAATCTGTCTGCAATTAACAGAGTTGTGAATCGTCTGATTGATGGTGCAGGTTTATCGCACTCAACGATTCATGATTTCAGGCATTCAGTTGCAACATTACTTGACAGTAATGGGATAAAAATATCAGAAATTGCAGTCTTGCTCGGACATGCGAGTGTGGACACAACAGAGAAAAACTACATAAATCGCATCAATGAAGCAAAGAAAGAAAATATCAACATTCTTGAAAAGGCAATACATTTATAAGTTATGTTATTTCAAAAATATGCTCAACGCAGTAACAAAAGCATTAAAAATTAAAAATAAGTTTGTTAGAAACCGCGTTAGAAAATCAAACAAAAAAACAGAAAAAAGGGGCTGTAAAAAAACAGCCCTAAAAGAAAAAGGACTACAAACTTACCCTAAAGGGTAGGAATGTAGTCTTTTTTGTGATATAATTTACTTGTAAATGAAAAACCATATCAACAAAATATATAATACACCATAT
>JAFWZH010000322.1 GCA_017522515.1 Clostridia bacterium | reverse complement strand
TAAAATAAAAATGAAAGAGCAGAGTGTTATAGGCATAAACGCCTATAACACTTCTATATCCGAAGTATTTAATTGTAGTTTATATTCGGCATATAGCTTCTCATACATCTGTTGAGCAAAGGTGTTGTTTGGCTCAATCATTAACCAATACCGAACTTTTCCTATGATAGACTCCAAGTAGTTAGATTTGCGAATTTTATTATGTGAAATATGCCCTTTAATACCATATTTATAAATAAAGAATAATTCTTTTTCTAGACTTCGCCTATAATCTCGTGGCAATCTAGGTACCCCTGTGGCTAAACTAATTCCTGTTAGTATTTTATTGCCATACTCTTTGTATAGTCTAATCTTGTTTTCGTTAACAAAAAAGCCACAGTCAGTTATAATTTCCTTTATATACTCTATAAATTTCACATTAATACTTTCACCGGAAAAAGCGATATCATCAGCATATCTAGAATAATTTAAATTATATTTCTTAGCTATTCTATACAACCTGCGATCTAAATGTTTAGCAACTATATTGCTAATTGCAGGACTTACTGGTGAGCCTTGGGCAAGACATTCATCATAGCAACATAAAGAGGACAAATAAAATGCAACCTTTGGAGCATATCCCAATGATTTAAATAATTGCAATACATATGACATCGGAATGGATGGGAAGAAATCTTTAAGATCGATCTTCAACAAACACTTCTGATTAATATGTACATTAGCATTTGTTAATATGGATCTTGAAGTAGCAAAGCCATGTGCACAACCATGTATTTTGATATTGCTCAAAATATTGTGATATATCCACTTCTGAATATTTTTTAATGAGGGATATGGAGCAGTAATAGTTCTAAAGCCACCATTTCTCTTGGGAATGTCAAAGGTTCTATAATAGTTACTCGGAGAATTAACTATTGATGCCAGATCATATTCATTGATATTTAATAATAAGCTCAAGTGTCTAAAATCAAAAATTGGAGGAAGACTCTGATTTACAAGTTTCTCAACATAAGACATGTAAACTTTTATCAATTCTGGCTCGACACCTCTTGAATTATAGAATTGCTCCCAGTTTTTAAGTATTATGTTCTGTTCTCTTGTATTCATATTATAGTAAAAAAGGAGAGAAGATGATATAAACTACTTTCTTTACGTGAGCCCTGTCAATAATTGATTAAATTTATGGTTACGACCATAAATTTTAGCAATTATTGACAGCTTGAACCATAGGTTCAAGCCCGCTGAATACTGGATGGTTTCAGTTGGGGTAAATCAAACCCTTAACGGATCGGAGCGACTACACTCCTACTTGCTAGTTTCTTTTTCACTTCTCTCCTTTATAAAATTATCATAAAATCTTCTATCTGGCAGATAGGGCTCAAACAAATTTATATTTTCATCACTTTTTATCATGGTCAAATATGATGAATTTGTAGATATATTTGATATCCCTATCTTATTTAATATTCCTAGTATTTCATTTTTACCTTTTGATGTTAACTTAATTCGTTGTTCACCATCAATACTTATTATTTCTAAATTCTCGTAATAATTGATAAACTCAACAGCTTCAGAAGGCGGAATATTATATCTACTATATAGGGTAAAAGCCATTAGACCTTTCTCGCTGCGATAAAGATCATTAAAAACTTCTCTATATTTGAACTTAATATCCATCTTGAACTCTGTCAAAAATTGTATTTCTACTCAAATTATTCTTGTATCTCTTCCACCACATCAAAGGAAAAACATTGTTAGGAACATTCTTGTACAATCTTGAATATAATGCTTCTGATTGCCCATATCCAAACAGATAATCATTTAACTTAGTTTGGTTGATTGTGTCTGCAAGTTTGCTCTCCAATAATGACATTTCCCGTTTGTTTGTTTCTAGCTCTTTTCCGTCATAGTAATTAGATATCCCTTTTTGCATTTCATATGCCACATAAACATTAATACCTTTAGACCGAGCATATGATATTGCATCTGACATTCCTGCAACTAAGCAGAAATCAATTGTAGCATTTTTTAGATTCTTACTTAAAAAGTCTTTATATCTATTACATATTGTTTGCCCACTTCCTACAAATTCATCTACAGCAATAAAATGTCTATATCCTATATTATATATTCTTTGTAAATGGTCGAATCTATTGATAGTTTTAATTGTGTAATTGAGCTTTTTGGTAATTGGGACTTTTAAATCTTGCAGTACTTCTTGTGAACTATCAGCACTTGAATCATGACAAAATGCAACTATTGCTGTATCCTGAATATTGTATCCCAAATTTGATATATATTCCACTATCTGCATAAGAGCCAGATTATATATTTCCTCATCAAAACAATGGAATCTAATAATTAAATCTTTTATTAAATTTCTTTGAATGTCATTATCACATAAATCATATAGTTCAGCTAAAGCAACATCTTTATCTTTAAGCATAGCTGTTTGTTTTCTGCTAAGAGAAAAGATCCAATTATATGCATTACGTGTTAATTTTGCATTCGTTTTTTTCATACACAATGTATAAGTCATAGCTTATTTTCGGTACAAAATTATTCATAATTTTCAAATGAGAGTATATGTAAGAATATTTTTCTATGGTTGAATATACAAGAAACGCGAAACAACCAATAAGATTTCATTAAAGTAGGGAGAAAACTACTAAAAGTAGGGTAAAAATCGTAAAAGGCAGGAAGAAAAGTATTATATTTGCACAAAAGTAGGGAGAAAACTACCAAAAGGTAGGAAGAAACTATAAACGATGAATGTTATGGCTAACAAATTAGAACAACTTGTAACAAGATATCGAGAACTGGGTATTGACAACCAGATAGACTATGATAAATTCTATCTCTACTCGTTGATTACCCATTCTACAGCTATCGAGGGCTCAACCATCACCGAATTGGAAAATCAGATAATGTTCGACCATGGAGTGAGCCTCAAAGGTAAGAGCATCGAGGAGCAGAGTATGAACCTCGATTTGAAAGCTGCATACGAAAAGGCTATCGAACTTGCAAAAC
>JAFWZH010000321.1 GCA_017522515.1 Clostridia bacterium | reverse complement strand
GGCAATATTTGCAGATCGCCAATGGCTGAATTTATTATGAAAAAACTTGTATCAGATATGGGATATGATGATGATTTCTATATTGCTTCAAGTGCTACAAGCACCGAAGAAATTGGCAATAGCGTATATCCGCCAGCAAAGGCGGAACTTGCCAAGCATGGTATTGGCTGCAGCGGTAAAACATCTGTACAACTTAAAAAATCCGACTATGAAAAATATGATTATTTCATTGGTATGGATACAGCAAATATTCGCAATATGAACAGGATTTTCGGTAACGATAAGGACGGAAAAATTTATAAACTCCTTATCTTTGCAGGTCGTGGAGATGATGTGGCTGACCCATGGTACAGCAGAGATTTCGAGACTACCTACAGAGATATTGATGAGGGTTGTCGTGGATTAATTAAACACATCATGGAGGAATTATGAAAGAAATATTTGAACGAGTAAGCATAAGAAAATATGAGGATAAACCTGTTGAATCAGATAAAATCCAGCAGATACTTAAAGCTTCAATGGCTGCACCATCTGCCGGAAATCAGCAGCCATGGGAATTTTATGTTGTTACTGATAAGGAAAAAATCAGACAGCTTTCCCAAATCAGCCCATACGCTGCTTGTGCTGAAAATGCACCTTTGGTGATTGTTCCATGCTATCGTACAGAGGGATTGAGGTGGAATGAAACAGTGCTGCTTGACCTTTCATGCGCAACAGAAAATATGCTTCTTGAAATAACTTCTCTTGGACTTGGCGGAGTATGGCTTTGTGCTGCTCCTTTAGAGGACAGAATGACTAAAACAGAAGCAGTTCTTGAAATTCCTGAAAATCTCCGTGCTTTTGCGGTTATAGCAATCGGATATCCTGCTGAAACACGTAAGCAGCAAATGAGATTTGATGAAACAAGGATTCATTTTGTAAAATGACAAAAAATGTTGAGGTTAAAATATGTGGCAAGAAGATAATGATAAAATTTTAAAAATATTAGATTGCTTATACGATAAAAAGAAACTCTTTCCAGTAAATTGTCCGATATGTTCAAAAAAAGACGGGCATATATACTTATACAGACACAACATAAACAGTCATTCAGGTGGACTGTGGTTGTGGTGCAGTGCATGTCACCATAGTTCACATTCAAGATATTCTTTACCAATTTGATACAAGCAAATTATCTAGTTTCCCAGATTATCTGGAAGAAAATAAAAATGATATAGATGAATGGGTAAATAAAATTAAACTCAGCCTTATGAGGTAAAATAAAAGAGGTACTAAAATGCTTACAAAAGAAGAACTTGATAAATTAACACGAGAACAGCTTATTTCACTTTTGCTTGATGATTCTAAAAATGTTATTGCCATGGACGGCGTATGGTTCCAAGCAATTGAAAAGGAACAGGGCATGGATTCTGCTATGCACTTCGACGAAGAAGCTTGGAAAGTATACACCAAAGCAGA
Organism: Clostridia bacterium; assembly: GCA_017522515.1. The sequence goes on along the minus strand of JAFWZH010000321.1, from coordinate 1,055 downwards.
AGCACGCAGAATAAAAAAGTTCCTCGGTCTTGATGAACATTGCGGACTTGAAGGACTCGCACGAGCATTATCATACAGAATGGTTGACAGACCTAATCCAAGCGAAACTATTATTAGCGGCAATAAACTTATCTATACGATTAAAGTATGCCGTGTTCAGGAAGCAAGAATCCGAAAAGGTATGCCGCTTCATCCATGCAAAAGTGCAGCAGTTTATGAATACAGCGGATTTGCTGAAACTATTGACAACCGTATCAAATGCAGATGTATCAGCTGCTATCCGGACGCTACCGATACTTCCTGCTCTTGCTCGTGGGAATTCTGGATTGATGAAGAATAATTTCGTCTAATATTTCTGAAGAAAAGCGAGAGATTTATATTTTTATAAACTCTTCGTATTAGTTAATTACAATTACAAAAATTCTCAATCATTTTATCAAATATCGAAAAATATATCAATTAGTGTAAAATTGGTGTACTAAACTTTATTCACACCAAAAATAAAAGTAAAAAACCGTTAGCAATATAGTCTATTTTAGACTTGCTAACGATTTCCCTACATCGCTAAACAGCGTATTATAGCCAAAAATAAAATAGGACTATATTAGCAATATAGTCCTAAAAAATTGGTTGCGGCGGCAGGATTTGAACCTACGACCTTCGGGTTATGAGAATAAAATAGTATATATCATCCCATATCGTAAAGGGTTGCAAATTACGTAAAATAGGCATCCATTCAAATTGCGTTACAACGTTTCTAGAAGTATTTTTTCTTTTTGTAGCTGTACAAAAGCTGTATATAAACTTCCTATCGGCTGTATATTTTCTTTGATTAATGAATGCCTGTTACAACATCATCAATCCCGAACAATACAAGTTTCTCATTCTGCTCAGCTTCATTAATTAGCTTTTCTTCAAAACCTGATTCTGAAAAAAGATAAAAATGGAAATCTGCTTTTTCTTGTTGTGGCAGCATTTTTGATTTAGTATTGAGATACTCTGTATAACTGAATGGACTTGCCTTGAATTTACATTCACCAAGAATATATGAATCC
>JAFWZH010000320.1 GCA_017522515.1 Clostridia bacterium | reverse complement strand
CCTCAAATGCAAATTTAATGCATTTGAGGTAGCTGCTTTCATATTATTTATTGCGGGATTTTCTCTCGCTCACAGAAAGGAAGTGAGAACAAGCGTAAAGTATACCTTTCAGCTCCGCAAAATACACAAGCTGATCTATGATGAGCTTCTTCGGGTAGAGTCCTCTTTCTTCGGGGAGGTAGCCGATGCCGATTTTATCGTAATCAATAGGCTTTCCGTCTATCAACACTTCGCCGCCATTCGCCGGAAATACATTCATCAATATGCGAATAGAGGTTGTTTTGCCTGCGCCGTTTCTGCCAAGCAGACCAAACGCTTTTCCTCCCTCTGCCGTGAAAGATACGCCCTTGAGGACTTCTTTCTCGCCAAAGGATTTGTCAATGTTTTTTAGTTCAAGTATCATTTCTTTGTCCTCTTAATATATCAATCAAATTGTTATTTGTTCGCTTCACTTAAATCAATTATATTCAAACTTAAAATCCCCATCTACACATTTTCCTACCGATTCGAGAATAATGTAGATCGCTTTTTCGTTATCATATTTTCCGTCAAGTGCAATCGTTTCATCATATGATTCTCCGCCCTTAACTGTACGGAGTAATTCCTTTTCACCATCAACCCCAATATAAACATTCATCTCACCTTCAGTAAGACTTGCTTCAAAATCAAGCGAATGTTCAGCGGCACCGTCCCTTCTTAATTTGAAATTATAAGTTCCCTTAAAAGTATCAAATTCCATATTTGCTTCATCGCCCTGACACGAGGTAATCAAAATGGTTGCCGAATAATTCTTAACGTATCCTCCACAACTACACAACGTAACGAGTGCAAGTATCAACACCAATACGAAACTGATTTTTTTCATCCTTGTATTCTCCTTTTTGTCAAATTCTTATTTCCGATCTTTTGATATAACGTAAGCACTTATTTGATTAAATCAGTGTAAACAAATATCCAACCGTAGGGCCTGCGAATATCGCAAGATATATGAGCGTGATCCAAGGTTGGTAGTCCACGTAGAACTCCTTGAAAGATAAGCTCCACGGGTGTTTGATAAGGACCCAACCAAACACGTCAAAGACGATACAGATACCTGCCCATATTGCTCCCGTTATCAGAGCGTCGGTTATTGTTGGCTCGGTAAGACCGTTCATATAGAGCCAACCGAACAACGAAAACAGAATGATATTATAAAGCGGATGCCACGGCTTTGTTTTTTCGTAGCCTTCGCCCATACCGTTCTCGTCCATTGGCTTCATACCAAGCACGTAAATATTGATTATGGTATGGACAATGCCTGCGCAAGTAACTAATATGTAACTAATCCAAAACCATAGCATTGACATTCCAAAGTTTTGCACAATATACCTCCATAATTAAAAAGTGCGTGACCGAAGCCACGCACAAAAAACACAAACTCCGAGTCGCTAAACTAACCTTAAATAGAACAGAAACAATTCTGCGTATCTACTAAGTGGAATTTGCATTTTTATCAAATTCATAAGTAGAAACGCCAAAAGGGTATAGTACCCCCTTGTAGTAACAATAGAATTGTTTTCGTTCTTTACTCTATTTAGTTAGTTTAGCAAGGGTTATTATAGCACATTTTTATGAATAAATCAAGGCGTTTTGACAGATTTTTAATATGTTTTTCTATGAAATAGCCCTCGCTCCATTACGGAGCGAGGACTGATTTTAATCTTTTTTATCTTTATCCGCTACTAAATTACACAACATCATAACGATAGGAAATAGAACGCCGCCTATTGCATAGACCAACCAAGAGATATGCCAATGATTTGTAAGGAAACTCCAAGTAAGATATATTGCAGTCAGAACACCCCAATAGTTATATTGTCTTTCTTTATACATTTATATTACAACTATAAACTATCGAACGTAATAATTGGACATCTCTTATGAGTACTTGTCTCGTGCAGTTTTCTTATTATTTCACTCTTTTCAGGTCCAATGTTTCCACCGTTTATGTATGAATCAATTTCTGCATAAGTTATGCCCATTTCCGTTTCGTCAGTTTGTCCATCAAAAAGCGCAGCCGATGGTGCTTTTTGCATAATCCATTGCGGTGCATTGAGATAGTGTAAAAACTCGTATATTTCCGTAACCGTCAAATCGGAAATCGGATTAAAATCATGTGCGCCATCTCCCCATTTCGTAAAATATCCAACGTATGCCTCACTCCTGTTTCCCGTCCCTGCCACAAGCCTATTTTCACTTGCCGCTATCGCATAAAGCGTAGCCATACGAAGCCTTGGCGCAATATTTGCAAACGCATTGGAATTAAGTGAAGTAATGTTTTTTATACTCTTAATTTCCAGTTCTCTCACAGGAGTTAAATCCACAATTCGCGTTTCTATATCATACTGTTTTGCAAGTGCAAGCCCGTCTTGCATATCTTCTTCATAATTCCTTTTAGAAGAACAAGGCATAATAATTCCTATTGTATTTTTACAAGCAGCCTTACACAAAATTCCAACAAGTGCAGAATCCTTACCGCCAGAATTACCGTAAACAATTCCTTTTGCTCCGCTGTTTGTCAATACTTTTTTTATAAAAGTTACTCTATTGTCAAATTCATCTTTATAATTTCTCATTTTTATCACCTAATAACTCCTTTAATCTT
>JAFWZH010000319.1 GCA_017522515.1 Clostridia bacterium | reverse complement strand
TACACCAGCTTTCTTAAAGGCCCTTTGTAAGCCATACAAGCCCTCGGCTGTTGCATTGCCTTGTCCCGTTTGACAAGCTGACAATACGACCATATCAGTATTGCTTAAATCAAGGTGAGCAATATTGTTTGCCGTAAGAACTCCACCCAAAGTCCCTGTAGGAAGTTCCTCACCTCGCCAAGCAGCATTACCGCCAGACATAATCAACCCCGAAAGTGACATCGCATCGCTGTAACCTCTGAGATAATCAACCTTTTCAACTTCGGTTGGAGTATAGTAGAATCCGTGGGTAGCCAAATGGAGAATTCGAGGTGATTTGCCGTGCATACTTAGGAATGACTCCTCGGTACCATTCATACCTGTATATGGAGTTACCTCAAGTTTAGAGCGGTTCAAAATCGTGGTTATTCTCTCCACCTCCACCTTTGAGCCAGGTAACTCTCTAAAAATTGAGTCACCGCGCACAATATCACCTCCTCGCATTACCATCAGTGAAGATAGGTCGTATTGCTTGGCGTTTTCAGCCATTACATCAGGTTCCAAATCATATTGCAAGCCACCGTAAAGAATGGCAGATGCAGCATTGGATTTATTTTGTTCTCTAACCAACTCACGAGCAGATGACAATCTAACAAAGTGGTAGTGATCGCCAAGCAAAGTGCCATCTTCAAGAGGCAAAGACTCCAAACAAACTTTGAAAAGCATCTGCGATGGGACATAATACACCGTTGAGCCCTCTACAATATGCTCTTTAAGCGGATTCCACAGCAATTTAATAACTTCGGCTGCAAAATCCTTATCATAAAACATATCGGGGCGTACAATACCCAAAGAGTCTATTTGAGATTCAGCAAATAGGGGTTTAAGCAGTGGATACTTTTGCTTCTTATTGACTATGTATGCCGCATAGCGTCTCCCGCCAGCATTAGGAACGAAGTCGGTAAAGTCTATTAATACATCATTTTTGCCCAATGATTTTTTAACAGCATTGTAATCCACATCCATAAATGATGTAATGCTGCCAATCGATTGGCACTTTCTCATCAAAGAACTTTCTAACCGAGCAATCTTGTTAGAGGCAACAAGTATACTATCCACATACTGAGCATAATTTTTCTCCCACTCTTTGATTTGATTATTTAATGAGGCAATATTCATATATGTCTGCATATCTGTTTCATCGCCCTCATGTTGGATAATATCATAAACAGAACGCTCTGAATCCAACAAGAATGCTTTGGACAACAATAGTGCATCGTAGCAAGTCTGAGTATATTCTGTTTGATATAGCTCTGCCTTTAGTGCGTAGGGTGTCATATATGTCAGCAACGACGAGAGTGGACTCCAGAACCCCTCACGCTCTGCGGTGTTCATATAAGGAAGACGCTTTTTTATAACCTTCTTCAATGATGTAACTGCCGATGTATAATGACCACAGCCATCTTCTATATGACCGGCGAATCCTTGCGCATTTGCCAAGTATATCTGTGCATTGATGTAATTTAGACTATGCTCTCCATATATCTCCTTGATAGCGTTAGCATAGAGTTTATAATAATGCTCAGACTCGTTGTAGTGGTTTAGCCAATGTTCTACGCCACCAAGCAACGCATATAGTCTAACCCTTTCACCATCTGTTGCGGGATATTTGGATGCCAATATCTCGTCAGCCTTTTTGTAATCAGTTAATGCAGATTGATAGTCACTTAAATCATTGTAACAACTTCCTCGAACAGTATATAATTGACTTAACTCTCTTGGTTCGCTGATATATGGCTCATAAACGAATAAGCTATCAAGACTTCTTAAACAGTTCTCTCGCTCACCCTTTTTAGCGTATATATTGGCAATAGGAATATAGGATAGACGAAAACTCTTATCTTCTGCCTTACAGAATTTCTTAGATTCGTCTAAAGTCAAGTATGCATATTGCAGAGCGTTATCATACTGTTTCGATGCGATGTATAACTCTCGCAAATCTGAATATACGAGATATTTATTCGCGCTCTCGATTTGTTCTTCTTGATTTTCAGCAATAGATTTACTCTTTAAGTACCATTGTTCCGCCAAGTTAAATTTACCTTGATTTTGAGCTTCTGCACCCTTTTGGCAATAGTACTCAAATTGGATCTGCCTATCCGATGAGGTTGCAACGAGGAAATCCATTAAGTTTGAGTATTTAGCAATACCCTCCATATCACCGATGATACCACTCAGACGATATAACTCTTGTGCAATATCCATTTGAGCAATGCTGTCATTTATGGTTTGAGTCATTAGCAATGCCTGCTCATATTTTCTGATTGCCTCCTCAATATGATATGTATGGTAATTGACAATAGCCACTTGTTTTAATGCTGATATCGCATTTAAAGTTAGCCCCAATTCTTGGAAACCATTAAAGGCATTATTAAAGCAGACTAACGCTTCTTCAAACATTTGTTTTTCAAAGTTAGATGCGCCTTCGAAGTACCAAGTGAGCGGTATTTTAGGTAATACATATCCCTTGAGCTTCTCATCCGTATAAGGAGCTATCTCAATTAGTAATTCTCGCCCTCTTGGGTATTCTGCATTTCCATTCTTATCTTTTTGTATAAAATCGCAAGCTATCATATAGCCGTTTAAGACATAGTAATGGTATATGTCTTTCTTTTCACTATCTGCCAACTTGCCAGCTATAAGTTTTTTTGCCAACTGGTAGCCTTCTGCGTATTGCTCAATCGAGTAGTAGCAAGCACACGCCATTGTTTGACTGCAAACATATACCTGTCGCTCAACTTCCGACTTACTCGGATCAACATTCACTCCAACAATCAGAAAAGCATCCAGAGCCTCAGCATATCGTTTTGCTTTGTGCAACTCAAAAGCCCTATACATTGTAGATGTAACCTCTGCCTCCGATTGGTTTTGTGCAAAGACAGGGATAATCGTAAGTAAGTAGGCTGCTATTGATATAATTAGTCTATTCATTCGTCACCTCAACTTTCTCTTTTATTACTATCACAGTATCGCGAGATGGGATAGTGTCGTTTGTTATTGAGTCATTCTGTATAGGTAATTCCATATCAAAAACATCATTCTCTTCGCCTCGTATCATTTCATTTGGATTACCTTTGAAAGATGGTGAGAAGCCTGACGGAGTTTGCAAGGTATCTGATCCAAATGGATTAACAACAAATAATCCAATAACAAGCACGGCTGCAATACCCGAAGCCCACCACCATAGTCGTTTTGATGGTTTCTTCTCTTCGACATGCAGAGGTGCATGCGAGTACTGACAATCATCCGTACCTGTTGCTCGCATCGATGCGGCTACCTGTTGATGCTTTCGGTCATACATCTGCTGCATCATCTTCAACTTCGCCATTTTATCCTCACGAGAACTAATTGCACCCTTTACATTTCTTGTGAATTCGAGTTGCTCTCTTTTCGACTCATCTTGATTAACCTCTGCCTCAAATTGAGCCTTCTCCTCGTCTGTCATTCTGCCGAGGATATATTCGTCTATTCTATCTTGAAAATCCTTTTTCATACGCTCAATTTTAATTATACTTCAAGTATCGTCTATATGTTTCATTGGCTACTTCTCGAAGATTCTCCATACACTTATGTTTCTTCGTTTTCAGGGCATTCTTCGACTCTATAGAGGGAATCTCAATCAAAATCCTATCGAGATCCTTATCCTCATAATAGAATTTCGAGAGTATTTCATAGCATCGTTCAGACATCTTTGATATCAAATCGGCGATGATCTCTAACTGGATGTTATCACTCTCGCCATAGAGCATATTCATATACTCTTTCTCATCGAAGCCATTTGCACGAACCTTCTTACCCATTTCTGTCTCGGGGTCCGCAAAAAATGGATGTTCTCGGAGCCATTCCAAATATTTCAATTTGGCAATCCCCATAAAGTAAGTTCTAATGCTACCGCTCAATGGTTTTCCATCTTTACCCTTGACAATGTTGTCCTCTGCATAGATTTTGCAACACTCTACATTCTCCCAAAGTTTGATAAATGAGTTTTGCAGAATCTCCTCAACCGCCTCCTCAGTTGCATAAAACACTCCTCTATACTTCTCATAATAGTAGTCGGCACAATACTCGTATAGTTCGTATTGTGCCAACTGATTGCCATCGTACATTCCGGCAATCAATCTTGCCTCTTTTTGTTGTTGGGTCTCTAATCTTATAACTTTTGCCATATTATCTTAATATGTCAGTTATATTATATTTTGTAGTCTCGCCCGTCATCGTAGGCCTTTGCGGACGGCTGCCTGTATTCATATTCACAAATATTCGCAGGTGCTTGAAAAACTCTTCGTTGTTTCTAAACTCCCCGTTTTTCACTTTGCTATATATTGCGTAAGTAAGTTTACCTGCGGTAGGACTCTTCATCTCAATATTTACTTGATGACTCTCACAAGCACTTATGGTAATCCAGTGTTCCGCATTGGAGTTAATATTGATATTTTGCTCGCTTGAAGAGAATCCTAACCAAGACTTTACAGTCTCAAAAATATCCTCAACACCGCGCACTGTTTCATCTTGTCCTCGTGTTGCATCTCCACTATGGCAAGCATCTACAACAACTAGCATTTTTCCTCCTACGCCAATCTTGTTGCGGATATCGGTCAAGAGCATATTTACTTCATCATCCACAAGGTGTTTTTCACCTCTGTATGTGTCACTTGGCTTACGGTAAGCATCATACGGAATCCAACATTCATCCAAAGTATCCGCCTCATCGTTACCAATATCCCTCATCTGCTGTCCGTGCCCCGAGTAGTGAATATAGACAATATCATTGGGCTGACACGATTGTGTCAAAGTCTGAAAAGCTGATACAATACCAGCCTTGGTCGCCTCTTCGTTTATACAAGTAATAATCTGTCCGTACTTGGCTGCATTTAGAATCTCCAATACATACGGCACATCCTTATCGCCGTTAATCTTATTCCACGCCGAATCTTCCTGCTTGCCTATACCAATAACCAATGCTCGTTTATTTTGTGCATTAGTACAAAGAGGGTTGGTTATTAAAAAACATATTAATATGAATAGATATCTATTAATCATCTAATTAGGAATAATAATTTAAACTTATAATTTTTTAATTCTTATAATTATATTGAAATACATAATATAAAGTCTTTTAATTACCATACATATGGGAAGAGTTTCCAACGAGTTTTAGTACAATACCCCTTATACTCATCTGTTTGTAATAATAATTTCTCTTCTTCCTGTATTCTTAGAACCATATTAGTTAGATACAAGAAAAAAACTAACATTGAAATTATTGTTTCGCTTGCTACTACGCACGAGAATAACATTATACTTTCTCCTAAGTACATTGGATGTCTTACAAATCTATAGATATAATGCGTTTTAATTTTAGAAAGCATAGGTGTAACAGCAAAACTATGCCCCAATGAAAAAAGTGATAGCATTACAATTATAAAGCCTATTACATATAATAATGCTATATGAGCAACTGGATACGAGATTTTAATCATCTTGACAATAAGTATGTTGCAAAAAATCATTCCTAACCAATATGGTTTGTACAAAGGAGAATATTGGGCTTTTGAACTATTATTAAGAATCAATATTATTCCCATTAAAAAATTACATATAATTGCACCTAATCTTACCACCGTAAGAAATGTACCCGAAATATTTAACGAACAAATTCCAACTATGGTAAGATTAAGAAAGGTTGCTCCAAAAGTCAGATTTGATAAGTAATCCTTATTCATTAATAAACCCAGAAACTCCAATCAAAAATCCAACTTAATAGATTAATCAACAATAGTAATCCAATCCAAATTAGCCAACTAGCACAACCGCTGTTTTCATCGTTTTCACTCATAATAAAGATTTCATTGGGCATAAGGTTAATATTAATTATACGAGTATATTATGCCCTTTGATATACTCGTAATGAGGATTATAGAATTTTTGTAGTATAACAATTGATTTTAGATATAATTTATCAAAAGTAAGATAACGATATTAATGGAGAAGTTTATTAGCCCAATCTGATATCTTCCCAAGAATATTTTTAGATTTATTATTTATAGGGCTTACATCATTATTAGAGTTACTGATTTCTGAATTATTATTGCCTTGTGATAAGCTATTTCTCATTGTGTCCCTACCACTATTATTATTTGAAGCATTCCTTTGTGTAGATTTTCCTTTAATTGAGGAGGGTGTTTGAGAATTTTGATTATTCTGGATATTGTTTATAAAAGAATCTGGCTGTTGAGGAATATAACCACCCCATGGATCTGAGCCTTTTTTGCCATTTAATATCCACTCAGCATATTGCTTAAGTTCAACAGCCCTTTTCCTCAACCATGTTTGATGTACAAAACAAGATTGCATAACTTTATTTAACTGATCAGACCAACCATTGGGCAAACTAGGTAATTCTACTCCAGCATACTCTCCTCCTAGTCCGTTAAATGGCAATACCCCAACCGCCATCTCGTAAATAGATACACCTAATGACCAAATGTCATTTGCATATATAATACTTTTACTGTCAGAGAATCTCTCAGGTGCCATATATGCGGGAGAACCAAATGCACAATAATTGGATAATTGAATATCAGAATTGACACACACACTAATGCCAAAATCCATGATTACAAAATCTCCTTCAGAATTGATCATTACATTGTCTGGCTTTATATCTTGGTGTACAACATTTTCGACTTCATGCAAATATTGTAGTCCAGAAGCAGTGTCATATATGAAATTCCAGATTAATGCTTCATCACCTTTTTTATTAGGATTTAGGTTGCCTATAAACTGAGCGGCTGTACCAAATTCACAAAATTCCATGCCCATAAACAACCTACTATTCCATTCACCATAAAACAATGATGGAAGTACATCTTCGTGATGAAAGTTCGCAGAACGTTGATATTCTGCAAGAAATAATTTTCGGTCATCAACATGTAATGGCTTAAAAAACTTTATCGCTATTCTATGATGTTTGTCTTCTAGTCTATTTGCAAGCCATACTTCTCCAAAACCACCTTGCCCTAATTTCCTAATTAAAGAGTATTTTTCACCACTTCCAGGAACTGTTATTATTAATCCAGTTTGAATTTCATTCATTAAATAATAGCGTTATAGAGTGTAAGACTAAACATTTACAATCTATTAAAGACATGGAAATGTTAATTCGTTTTTTTAAAACACATATGATATTTCTTACCTGCTGCATATTTCTCAGGCGAAACTACTTTGCCATCTAAATATATCCCAATAAAACTATACCCTTCATTTATATATTGTTTTTTTAAATTATTTATTTGTTCTATTGAATTAGGGTGCGGCAACATTTTAAATGGGACACGAAGAGTGTCTGTATCATGAATCGGAGTTAATTCTGTATGATCTGTATTTGTTTTGTTTTGCTTCTTATTTGTGTTATCTGCACCTAATTTATTTTTCTTTTCAATTTCTTTAATTTTTTTATCTATTTCTTCTAAACTTAAGTTATTATGTAAACATTCATCCCTTAAGTGTCTCAAGTCATTTGTTATCTTAGGGTTATTGTTATGTTTATTTATTGCCTCATTGATGATTGTCAGAATCTTAGTTTTTATATCTAAATTATTGATGTAATCAGATACGATTTGATTCATTTTATTCAGACTAGTAGAATCATTTATACTGGAAATCTGTTTTTTTATCTCGTCAAAGTATAAAGAATCTATGGTCAAGCCACTAGCTTGCATAAAGTCTGTTTTCTCCTTAATCTTATTTAATAAAACACTTTGTTCTTGTTTGAATAGTTCTGTTTCATTACTTGTGAATTTATTTAGTAATATAAAACCTAAACCAATACAGATTATTCCAAGAATTGAAAAGACAATGAATTTTGGTTTCAACTTTACCTGAAAATGCATTGTGTCGTTCCAAAAACTTTTGTCCGTTTCATTACTATTGTTATTAATCTCTTTTGTTTCAACATTTGATTTAGTAATATGAGTATCCTTTTGATATGAATCGATAGTTCTACTAGCTACATCGTCTTTTTGTACTGGCCCATCTACTATTTGACAAAGAAGTATTGTAACATTGTCATACCAATCAGCAGCTTCAGCTGCTTTCCATAACGCATTTTTACAATCAGACATAGTCGAAGAATTATTTCGTATAATATCCTCGATATTATCTCCTTCATAATAATTGCCTTCAGAGTCTTTGGTCTTCCTATCTCGTAATACACCACTTAATCCATCACTACATAATAAAATTATATCATCCTTATTGACAAAAAAATGTCTTGTTTCTGGTTTTGCTTTCTTTGATGGGTCACCAAGGCTTCTTGTGATTATATTACCTTGAGGGTGATCAAATGTGTCATCATATGTAATTAATCCTTTTTTTACCAAATCTTGAACATATGAATGATCTTCAGATAAAAGTTCTAGCCCTAAATCTGGATTAAATCTATATGCTCTACTATCACCACACCAAGTAACGGTTAGTTCATTGCCAACAATCCATGCAAGAATAATAGTACTACCCATACCATTATGTTCTGCATTATTTTTTGCATCTTCCTTAATTCGTTTATCAGCTTCAACTACAACATTCTCAAGATACTTTTCTCGTTCTTTTGCAGATATTGCAATGTCTTTAGAAACGTTGTTTGGAGCAAAATAATCTTGTATCGTTTGAACCGCTATTGCTGATGCTACCTCTCCGGCATTCATTCCTCCCATACCGTCGCACACGGCCATAATGCATCCACATTCATTCATGTCAATAATATCGTCTGCACTACAATGACTTGGAATGTTATCGGATAGGTTATCGTCAACGTAGAAGTTGTCCTCATTCCCCGACATCGGGGCCTGAGGATCATACTTCCCAGCTGCGCCTGTATAGGCGACCATTCTAAATTTTATGTTATTCATTCTTTTAATTCGTTGATAATTATTTTGTTACTGAATACAATCTATTACTTGTATACTGCATATAATAAGATTCATTTTTTCTTTGTTTTCTTCTTCTTTTTACTGTCAGTAACAGGTTTATCTGTATTCTCTTTTATTACGTCTTCTTTTATCGTTTCTATAGGTGTTAAATCATCTAATGTTTCAGTTATTGGAGTTATTGCCTCTTTCATAAAAGGAGATATTACACTCCAGATGTCATTCCCCTTATATTGAATAATTCCACTCAAGAAGAAAGTTATCTGGCCGACAGATGTTTGTACAGGAGTTACAAATATGCCACCCCAAACTTCTTTCTCTGTTGATGGAGCTTTGATATTTACCTCACATTGTTCATTATTAAATGAGAGTTCACTCTTATAAATCATCAAATACTCATTATGGATAGAATCCGATTTTTCAATTGGATTATCAGCAATAACCCAAATTAGCCAACCGCTTTTATTCCCTGGTAATGTATCTAATTGAAATCCTTGTTTTACATTTATAGAAGAATCCTGCAGGGCAAATAATTCTGACCTATATAAATCGTCAATATGCTCATTTTGAACAATTTTCTCAGTAATTAGAGTATCACCACATTCACGAATTGTTCTTTTATATCTAACCGGCATATGAGATTTCTTATAACGCTCAAAATTAGGATCCTCATTCCATGGTTCAACTGCAGACCTCTGCAATATTAATTTACCAGGAATTTTAACACCGACAGAATATCCCTGGCCAAACTCGGGTTTTCCATATCGGCCAAATTTTTGGTGTGTAACAGTATCTTCTAATTGATAACTTTGTGAAACAATAACTAATCCTTTTTTTACGGATTCTTCAATTAGGAGTTGATTGGATGACTTAAACACTTGCCCAAGAACTTGGAGAGGCAAAAGTATTGATATAATTAATATAATTCTTTTCATATACATATAAAATTTATTTAATATTACTAATAGGGACAGCCCAGTTATGCTGCTTTGTTCTCATATCCCCTCGCGAAACAATACCAACAACGACTAATTTCCCATTTTCAAGTGCGAATATTGGGCCGCCTGAGTTTCCGTGATCAGTACCACTTGAATGTAATATGCAACCATTACTAGCAAGTCCAGGTCTTGATGTTTTGACTTCGCTTGCGATAGGTTGTATTTGCTCGTCTCCATCATTTACTCCTAAATTCACAGGGAAGCCTAATACAATCAATGGTTGTTGAATTGACAATTTTTGGCTTAATTGTGGCGAAGCATGAAGATTTCCTGAAATTTTAGTTCTTATATAAGCCCAATCAGTACTCCACATTTTTTCATCCATACCTTCAAGTGCCGGGTATGTGAATATCCATTTAATAGGCATTCCATTATCTGTATTTCCAATTTGTGCTTCTCTGTCTAATGTCCTATTCATAATAAACTGGTCGCTTGTGAAAGATAATGCATTACCTGATATTGATGAAACTGCTTTCATATAAGCTTTAATTTTGGCATTGGGTCTATTAATAGCAGCTAATATATACTGATTAGCCTCAGTTTCCTCCGTAGGATTACCATACAACCATCCTTCGACACAATGACGAGCTGTAACAAAACGGCCATCATCCAATAAGAAACCTGTTCCACTCCATCCATAATTCGGAATTGTTACTTCTTCTCCATTTTCAATGTAACATACTTTTTCTGTAAACAAAAAATATACATCTTTTTCAATTTTTTGAGATTGGAGAATTGCATCTATTCCTTGAGTACCATTTCCTCGTCGATTTGCCTCATCTATTAATTCTTTAAACCGCTTTTCATATTCTTCACGTTCCTTTTTATCTCTGATGCTATCTGCAGCAATCTTTTGATTCATTTGGTCAATCGTATTCTGCATTTCAATCTTATCAACATCATATTGTGCAATATTCCCCTCCAGTTCCGTAATCTTTTGAGTCTGATTCCATATGACATATCCTCCCATACATGTACATAATAACAAAATACAGGAAAGTGCTGTTATTGCATGCTTATACGGGCGAAGTGCTTGTTGGCGGAACAAATTAAGTCTATCTGTCATTCGAAGACTTTTAACTAGTCCTTTTTCACCTTGAGGAATCTTAAAGCCCAATTTGGGACCGCTTTCTGCTATTTGAATTTCATCCCCATTTTGAAGATACCATTTCTGACCAGGCTTGTCTAATTTACGACCATTTAAAAATGTTGAATTAGTTGTAGATAGATGAACTAAAGTCCAATTATCTCCATCCTTCTCAATAGCTGCATGCTTTCTACTTACTATCAAAAACATTTTGTCATTTGGATCCGTTCCCTCCAAACGAACAGCGCATTGTGGATCGCGACCAATTTCTATTTGATCTACAATAATTTTTTGTTCTTCCCCAGCTTTGTGGTATTTAGAGGATACTTTATGTTCCAAAACAAAGAACCTTCTACCGTCACCACCAATAACAGATTTCATTCCAGCTCCAATTGAGCCAGAAACAGATTTCTTAAAACGTTGAGTAGGCTGTCCCATAATATTATATTTATTTATACAATCTATTAATTAAATTTTCAATCATGTATGAACTTAAACGTGCAAAAAAAGCATCTTGCTTTTTATGAAGATAATGTATAAAATACATTAATATAACACTTAGTACAAGTGCGACAAGCGTTGTATCAAAAGCAACGGCCAACATACTAGTAACCTTTTCGATTCCTTCTGGTGTTGTAGCTTGATTAGCATACCCCAATGATGCTGCAATGCCTAATACCGTACCAATGAATCCGACAGAGGGAATGGCCCAAGCCACATAAGAAATAAACGACTGCTCGCTTTCCATATTTGAATTATAAATTTTCACTTGTGATTCGACTAGTCCAAGCACTTCCGATGAAGATTTATTTAGACGATATTTTATACAAGCTTTTTTAATCAAATCAGTCAAATAATATTTATTTGTATGCTCAATCTGTTGCATATTTAACTTCAACTGATTGACATCATCGACATCCATCACCCAGTTTTCTTTTTCAGGGAGGAAATGTGCATTAAACGCATCAGATTCAACAGACAAACGATTTAGCAAAACATATATTTCCAACATTCCAAAAATAAATAGGAAATAAGTAACTCCTTGAATAATTCCTTCTGGCATAGTTCCTCCAAGCATTGTTAGAATTCTAGAAGGATCAGTGTCGCTTGTAAAAGCAACAAGTGCAATCATCAAAATAACAGATAACACTGCACTAATAATGAAACGATAAAATCTGCTCTTTAACATATTAATTCATTTATTTTATAACTCTTCCGTTGCCCCATATAGGTTCTCTATGTGGCAATATCTCGAAACCATTTTCTGTTAGTCTAAATGTAACAAAACATTTATGACTACCTTGAGACAGGTTAAAAGCTGGTATCTCTTCACGTTGTTCATCAGGCTTTCCTGGATGAAATATCAAAATACATTTCATATGAGCATTCTGTCCTCTAGAACCTTCGTAAATATTTACCCATGCAGTATAAACACCACTATTAATTTCTGGAACATAGAATAACTCAAAATGCTGTTCTCCATCATCTATACGTTCTCTTACATCTTGACCTAGGATACCCCATTTTTTATTCGGATACATTCTCCAAACCTGTTCTTGAGGGCTAAAACATTGTACCCCCATATCAACATCAGTATCTAGTTCATCCCAAGATGCTATTATTCCGAATTTTGCAAAAACACCAAGAGTCTGTTCTACATTATTAATAGCTGTATTTTTAGCTTCTTCTTGCTTTAATCGTTCTTCAAGTCTCTCTAATTCTGCTTGTAATCTTTCGATTTCTCTGTTTCTTTTCTCTAACGATTCCTTTAATTGCGTATTTTCCTGAGTAATTTTTATTATATCCTGTTTAAGATTTTCTATTTCCTTATTTAATAGATCAACTTTATTCTTAAGTTCATCAAGCTCACCCTTTATTAATTCATATTCTTCTTTTGGAACTCTAGTCTTTATTTCTTCTAATGCGACATCAATACTTTCAACAACAGCCTCGATTTTTTTAACCTTTTCTATTGCATCAATATTTTCTTGTGTCATTTTAGGAACGATTATAAATAGGATTATAACAGCTGCTAATGCACCAGAGAGTAAATCAAGAAATGATGTTCCAAATATATTTATCTCTTTTCTTGCCATATAAAATACAATTAAAAACCTTCAACTCTTAGCTTTACATTGCCAACTGTAATAATATCTCCAACAGCGAAGTAACTTCCATTTTCATTTATCTCTGCTGAATTTACATAAGTTCCATTTAAAGATCGTTTCCATTGCCCAGTGGGTCTATTTGATGGACATCTAGCAGTACACATTCTACAAGGATATGGCTCTTTATAGCAACGTTTAGCAATGCCACAATCAATTCGATACTGCCCATCACGAATCAACCAACGCTGTTTATCCATATCATATTCTAGAGTACAATGACATCTAGATATATAATTTGTATTCTCTTCCGTAATAGCAATATGATTTGCGACATCAACATCTTTTCTGCCCATTGTTAAAATACGAGGTTTCCCATCCACTATATTAGCAATCTGGTACGTCACATTTAAGTTTTCACCTTGCATCACCCTTAACAATATCCCTTTTCTGTGTTGCTGAGATTGTGGAGCATGTGGCTTGCTACTAATAACGTTTTTAGGAACTAATGACATTACAGCATCAACAGTTTGCAATCGATCTTTACTATTCGGTTTTAAACAACCATCCATTAACGGAAACCATTCTGGTGCTTTTTTGCGCAGAGTATCCCGATCCCAACGTCCATTCTTTGCATTAACTACATAAACGGCTAGGTCGTCTCTTGTATTACAAGGACCAAATGGGAATCCTCCTAACAAAAGTTCATACATCATCACTCCAAAAGAGAAAATGTCAATTGTTGGAGATACAGATGGTTTACTGAATCTTGGTGGGTTGATTTGCTCGGGTGCCATATATGGACATGTACCCATAACAACACCTCTTCTTGTCATTCTATTATTAGAATCACCAGCTATACCAAAGTCTGTAAGTACTGCAGTACCATCATCTCGTAATAATACATTTTCAGGTTTCAAATCTCTATGTATTTTACCAGTTTGATGCAGGTCTTTAAGACCGTGTAAAATATTTGATGCGATTTCACTAAAATTCACATTGGTACTAGAGCCTGTATATGTCAATAAATCACCTTTGGGACAAAACTCCATTAAAATATATGGATTACCGTTCACCACACCTCTTTCTATAGCATGAACTAAGTATTTGCTATTAATCCTTCCTGCTTCATATTCTCGATCAAATCTTTTGACTAATTCAGGAATATCAGAGTTAAGGTTTTCCCAAAACTTAAATAATTTAAGGGCATATACCGTATTTCCATGACATACCTTGTATACACGACCAAAAGAACCTTCACCCAGCATTGCTTTGACAGAATATTTACCATCAATTAAATCTCCAGGAGCAAAGTCGCATCTAGAACAAGAAGTATAATCACTCATATGCTATTAATATCAAAATTAACCTTTAAATTCAAATTTTCTATTTCCCATAACTATAATATCCCCATCTTGTAGTTTAACCTTTCCCCTTACATGTATAAGTGTTGATTGATAAGCACTTTTATCCTCGATAAACCATTCTCCATTAACATTTGATATAATAGCTTGGACTTTAGATGTAATAGAACTATTGTTTGAATCGGTATTAGCCCTATTAAGACTAACTACTTTTCCACTATAAGAGACAGGTTGATATTGAACTGTCTCTGTATCCCAAGGTATTGGACGAAGTGTAAAAAAACTACCAGCACCAGCTTGTGGCCCAGAATTTATTGTTCCCATTTTTGTAGGTCTACCACAATTTGAGCAGAATTGAGCTCCTGGAGTCAAAATGTTTCCACAGTTTGAACAAGTTTTTCCTTGTGGTGTTGTACTACTTCCAGTATTGGATAAATGAATTCCACAAGAAGGACATGTATTCATATTAGGACTAACAGGATAGCCGCAATTGTTACATTTAGAATTACCTTTATCAATGTTTATCCCATTCCCTTTTGAAGGACTATTATTAAATGCATCTTTTTCATTTAATGTTCCTCTTAACGGTCTATTATCTGAAGGGGAGTTACTGCTCTGGTCTGCTTGAGAAGCATGATTCCCATTATCAATCATCGATCCTTTTAATGGAGCATTACATTTTTCACATTTCATATTACCGGGATTATTTTCCCAGCCACAATTATTACATCTCATATTATATTTTTTTTATGTTTAACATTAATGATGTCTCATTGAGAAAAGTAACCTAGAGTTTCTCATTTATTTGACCTATTCATCATTTTTTTATAAAATGGGGTTAGAACCTGCCTAACATTTCGATTGTTAGACAGGCTCTTGCTATTTTTGATTATTTCTTTGTAATGAAGAACCAACCTTCACGTATCCATAGAACCATAGATGATGCACCGACGATAATTAGCCAATCAATACAACCGCTAAGGTTGAAATGCCAATCTGCCGTATGGAACATAGGCTCAACATTGAAGAAGTTATAAAGCAATTCAACAATGATGATTTGGCCCAAGATGATTACTCCGACAATAGTCTTGAATCCTGAACTCTGCTTAAGTTTGAAGTAGCTATTGTTTGCCTCGTATGAGCGAGTGTTAAACATGTACCAGAAGTGAGTCCATACGAATATTGAGAATAACAATGTTTGCTCATACGGAGTTACTTTATTAGCTGCGCCTAATTGTAATGTCAACAAATCGGTCATACTTGTAATTTCTGTATGCTGGAAGATGTACAAGAAACCTAATGTAATTGCGAAGAACAACAGACCAACACCAAAAATGTTGTAAGCCATTGACTTGTTGATGATAAACGCATTTCTGTCACGAGGCTTATCATTCATAACTGTAGGTGAAGGTGGCAGTGAAGCCAATGCCATAGCACCGAAAGTATCCATAATAAGGTTAACCCAAAGCATCTGAGTTACTGTCAGAGGAGACTCCGTTCCCATAAACGCACCAATCAGAACGATAAAGCATGCTGCGACATTAACGGTCAACTGGAACAAAAGGAATCGCTGGATATTTTGGTACAATGAACGTCCCCACATTACAGCACGACCAATACTGCTAAACGAGTTATCGATGATTGTAATATCACTGGCCTCCTTAGCCACAGAGGTACCATCACCCATTGACAAACCAACATGCGCCGCGTTCAATGCAGGAGCATCATTTGTTCCGTCACCTGTAACAGATACAACCTGATTCTTGCGTTGCAATGCCTCTACAAGACGCTTTTTATCCATAGGACGAGCACGTGCAATAATCTTGAGATCAAGAACTATATTATCAAGTTCCTCATCACTCAAAGCTGCAAATTCAGGTCCTGTGATAATGTTTTTCTCTGTGTCATTTTCGTTCCAAAGACCGATTTGACGACCAATTTCCTTAGCAGTACCTGGGGTATCTCCGGTCACAATCTTCACAGCGATACCAGCGTTAAGACACTCTGCAACGGCAGCAGGAACATCCTCTCGTACAGGATCAGAAATTGCAACAATACCTAAGAATGTTAGATTGTTTGCAACAACTTTGTTGTCCTTAATAGCTTCATCTCCATCCTCAAGAATTTGGTATGCAAAACCAAGGGTACGCATAGCCTGTTCCTGGTAAGTATAGAGTTGCTTATCAATACTTGCCTTATCTACATTGTCACAGGTCTGTTTGCACAATGAGTGGATAATCTCAGGGGCACCTTTGACATAAAGGATATTCTTACCAAGAGAAGATTTAACGACTGTGGCCATATACTTTCTCTCTGTAGAGAATGGCAACTCTTCAATTAACGAAGTATTGCTCTTTAATGCCATATAATCCAAACCATTCTCTCTCAGCCACAGCAACAACGCACCCTCTGTAGGATTACCTAAAACCTTTACCTTGCTTGCATCAGACAAGTCCAACGATGCAGTTGAGTTTACTGCGATACCCTCTTTTACCAATACACTAATCTCATCATCTGCCAATTTCTGATCTGCAAGAGAATAGAAATTAGTCTTATAAATCTTCATCTGATTCTGGGTTAGAGTACCAGTCTTATCAGTACAGATAACAGTTGTTGCGCCCATTGTCTCGCAAGCGTGCATCTTACGAACCAAGTTGTTGGTTTTGAGCATACGACGCATGCTATAAGCCAAACTCAAAGTTACAGCCATAGGAAGACCTTCAGGAACGGCTACGACAATAAGTGTTACTGCAATCATCAAAGTCTGCATTGTGTATGTCAACAACTCTGCAATTTCCATACTTGGGTGGAGGTAATAGAAGAGGCCCAGAACCATTGCCAAGAAAATAGCAAAGAAACCAACGATAGTCAAAACACATTTGGTTCTACTGAAATCCTCAAACTTCTTAATAACCAAGTAGAAGAATAGAACTGTAGGAATTAGCAACGAAAGTGCCAGCCAATTCCACTCGAAGAATACGAGAAGACGACCAATAATAACCAATCCAGCGAAGAAATAACTTAAATTAGTAATCAAGTCGCTAAGACCATCCAACTGCTCATTAAGAGGAGTTTTTACGCTATCATCAATCTGAGCCTCCTCAAATACTTTTCCGTTTTCTGTTTTGTCACCGACAGCAAAAACTCGGCAAATGCCATGACCCTCCATTACCTTTGTACCTCGGTAAACATGATTTGATGGGAATGTAGCATCCTTATCGAATTCTGCAGGATTGGTGGTTTTACCACACACCGGCTCACCAGTAAGAGTAGATTCATCCATCTGCAAAGTGATTGCCTCCAACAGCTCTGCGTCCGCAGGAATCTCATCACCGGTTGATAAGATGACAATATCACCGACAACAACATCTCGCTTAGGTATTTCAATAGTATTGCCGTTTCTTATAACCTTAACAGGTTCATCGTCATTAACCTGATTGAGAATCGAAAACTCTTTATCAGCGATGAGCTCAAAATAGAAAGACAAACCCGTTGCGAGCAAAATGGCAACAAAAATACCAATAGGTTCGAAGAATACTGTCCAATTATGACCTAATCCCCAGAATTCATAGCAAGCAATACCTATTGACAACAATCCAGCGACAAGTAGGATACGAATGAGTGGATCTTCAAACTTCTCCATGAATTTGGACCACAAAGATTGCTTCTCAGGGGGTGTGAGAATATTCACACCATGCTGCTCTCGACTTTTAAGAACCTCGGCTTCAGTTAAGCCATAATAATGCGATTTCTTTTCCATATTTTATGAATTTTTTAAGTTTGATATTACATTGTAGCTAAACCAAGCATCCATCCCTTCAAGGAAAATTGGCTTATCATTTGCTCCATCCTTTTGAAGACTGACTCCATTAGAATAAGTTTCTACACTCAATATTTTGTCGTATGGAATTTTAATACTTTTCTCTGGAGAGGAAAAATAAATGTGTTTGGTTGTTAGACAAGCCATTCCCACGCCTATTCTATCCATATATGTTGTCTCAACAGGAGTGCCCTTAAATCCTCCTGTCCTATAGTAGATTCCCTTACAGACTCTAATATTGAAACCTCTATTTCTACCTTGGTACTCTCTTCTGATTTTTTGTTGATGCAAGGTGACATTTCTGAATACCCATATCAAACTTTCATTTTTTCCTAACATGAAAGGTAAACTTCCGGCAACTGTGATTTGCGGTGTAGGTTGTTGACCATTTAGTAGTTGTACCAACACTTCACATTGAAGCATCTTTTCAATGGCTCCGTTTCTATTAAGTTCTGATGTAGTATAACCTGTAAATTGAATAAACCTTGCTACGGCAGATTTCTCTCTGGAAGAAATTACTCCATCATTAAGATATTGCTCCATAGCGCTATCTATTGAATTTATGTATATCTCCTTTAGTTCTTCTTCCTGAATGTAGCTTTTGGCAATTATCTCTTTGATTTTTGATTGATATAAGTAGAAGTCTTCACAGCGTTGGAAACAACTGCAAATACAACTTTTAAGTTCCGCAACTCCATTATTATGAATCTTTTCACACTCATCATGAGAGTTACTAAACCATCCTGCATCTTTTTTACAATATTTACAAGCTCCCATATTAATTCCTCAATTTAGATTGATAATTAACACCTTGCTTCAAATATGTCATCAGCATAATGACACCTACAAAGGTTATAGGTAGCGCTATTAGCATTCCCAAGTAACTTCCGCAGAATGTATCGTATAGACCATGGATTACAGCAGGTATAGCAATTGCCAAGAAATACAACGATATTCTATACTTTGGATACAAGTTTGCAAATGAGATAAAATATCCTGCAATGGCACACCATGTAGCATGGAGGAATGGAAGACTGGTCAACCTCGCAATATTCATAAAGAAAGAAGATGAGTATTCCAATTCGGCATTAACTCCCATTTGATATTGTACACCCTCAAATACACCGAAGGCGATACCAGACATTAGGCCATAGTAAACTAATGTTTGTGGTATAAGAGGCTCCTTTGAACGATAACAGATTATAAGAAGAGGAAGTAATTTCACCAATTCTTCAGTAAAACCAACGCCGAATATGTATCCAATCATATTAAGCGGGAATACTGCTTTCACTAAGTGATAGAAAGGATTAATCGAAGGTAATCCTAACACATCCCATAAGACAAATACGATGATTTGAGTTAAAAAGAACACCAATAAAGTGGTTTTTACATTAACCTGATTTGTCTTAAAAAAGAAGTAGAAAAACAATCCCCAGATTGCAGCAAAGTACAATGATACGCAGTAGAAGGTGAAGAATCCTCCAAGCGGAAGAATCATCATCAGTGATGGACATAAACCCACTAAAGCAAGTAACAATAGTCTTTTGTCTGATACCCATTGTTTGCTGGCAATAACAGACCTAGGGATAATTAGTTCGCCACCTATATTTTTAAGTTGCTCTATGAGACTCCCTTTTTTATCTACTTTTACTTTTACTTTATTCTTTAAGAAAAAGTATCTCACGGAGTTAATTTCTCCAGTTGTAGCGTCTTTTGCCTGGTCACACAGAAGTATCTGACCACTTTTAACATATGCCGTAAGGGTCTGGTAATCATAAGGACCAAACTCCTGGTTATTTCGAATAATCTTTAGCATAATCTAGCACAAAAGATAATAGATTCAACATCGTGGCTCAACAGCACTATTGGTTAGTTGCACTACAACTAATCGCCCTCCTTCTTCTACGGATAGTAAGATTTTCTTACCATTGGAGAGCTCTATAGAATTTCCTATTTCAATTTTTATATTTAGACCTTTGTCATATAAATTATCTAATGCGAGGTTTCTCAAATACCACCTCCCATTACTCAAATGAAAATCACCTACAGGAATCCTATTCTCAAGCAAATTCAATCTACTAGTTCTTAACGAGTTGTACAATAATCAATCTATCGCCATCTTGTCTACCTAAAAGTATTTTTTTGCCTTCCGTTAACTCTACAGCCTGATTGATTTCAATTTTAACATTCTTATCTTTATCCCACAGATCATTTAGACGTCTGTTTATTAAAATCCATTTTCCATTGTGGAAATGAAAATCTCCTACAGGGCGTTTATCCTCATCTGACAAACGTTCATTTGGAAAGACAAATCTGTTTACGTGCCATTTATACAATGATTGATGATGGTACACCATTAATCTGTAATTCTCCGGATTGAAGGTTCCATGTCGTGGCGAATAGTAAAAATTCAACACGGGTAGAACACCATGAAATTCTTTACCGCAGAAAGGACAACGAGGCTTGGTCGTATTGTCAAAGACAAACCATTTTGATTCACAATTTGGATTGTCACAGGGTTGCATTAAATCAGTTGTCTTAACCAAAGCAGTTAACCATTCGTCAGCTGTTGGACGTTTCTTAGGATCATGTAATCCTTCGATAAAAGCCTTATCAAATAAATCCTTAAGATAAGGTCCGCATATAGTATATGGTAATTTATTTATGTCACCTTGGGGTAATTCAGAAGGATGGAGTTGATTAACTTTTGGACGGTTACTTTTATCTGTAGGATGTTCTATAAATAGCGCTTTGGCTCCCATTGTTAGCTCCTCGTCCTTTGCTGAGTCCATATCATGTACTTTACCTCCTCTTAGCGGATGCCTATACAAAAGGTACATATATATGAGTACGGCTAATGCGTGACGATCCGTCTTAATATTAGGTAGTTCCTTTTGTGGGTCATTTTTTTGCAGAGAACGGGTCTTCAATACTTCGGGGGCGATGAAATCTGGAGTGCCGACAACATCTGGTGGATATTTGCCTGGAACAACTAAACCATCACAGTCAATAACGGCAGCACGACCACCATGTGGATCAACTAGTACATTTTTGTAAGACAAATCAGAATGAGCAAGTCCAGCCGCATGCAACCTTTTTACAGCACGTGCAATTTGTATGCACATATGATAATGGGTAAGCCAAGTTCCTTTATGTTCTGCCTCAATAAAACGATTACGCAATTTTGCAGAAGCGAACCATTTTCCCTCTTTCTCTTTTCCTTGAAAACGTCCACTTTCAAAGAAAAAATGCTTATCATAGGCTGGGCATACAACTCCTAACTTCCCATTCCACTCAACTAACTTTGTAGGCCAACAAAATAATTTCTCCCAATAATCTCCGCCTGGCTGATTAAAAATACGTTCTCTGTAAAGTCCCGTAATATTGGTTAAACGGTCTTTATTATTGGCATCTTGAGGTGTACGAAAGAATCCTACAACATAGCTCTTGTCAGGGCTAAAATACACATCTTTCATCGCACCAGAACCAATGACTTCATCTACAAATTGTACTGTAGAGCCATCTGATGCTTTTAATGTTATAGTTTGAGCCATAATTAATAAAGTATTGCTATTGTTCTGTCATCATGTTCTCCAGGCTTCCAAAAATTTAACCAGTTTAATAGCTGATCTTTTGCCCTTTCGTTGTCATCTGATAAATCTACGCCTGATATATTGTCCTCTGGGAAACCATTTTTCAGTTTATCCCATAGCTCATTCCACTTTTCAATATTATTGAGTTCTGCATCTGTTCCAAACATTGGGTCACTCACTCCATCAGTCATTAATAGTAGAGCAGTAAAGTCATCCTCGATGCAAAAACGCAGTCTTCTATACAATGCTGCATAGTCTGCAAAAATCTCAGGCATAGTCAAGAAACGAGTTTGTCCAGAAAATTCCCCTTCATCAGGTATCCCTAATATTTTTATAGCCTGAGTATCTTTATTATAAATGCACATCGCACCATCTCCAACCCAAAATGAGGCAACGAACCAACCAAATTCAAATTTTTTACAAATAGCTAACAACAAAGTGGTCGCAAAATCCTTTGTTTTAGCATCTTCTGTTTTTGACGCAACTTCTGATATCGCTTTATGAGCTTTGAAAGCAGCATTACCAACTATTGAATATATGTCATTACCCAAAATTTTTCTAGCAGCCTCTTCATTGTCTGAGTCCTTATATGCTTGTATATTCGCTTCAAAATCAGGGCAATCATATAGTTTTTCTTTGCAAAAATCAACAACGGTTCGACATGCGACTTCTGAACCTTTTCGTGAATATTTAGCAGAACCCGCACCATCAGCTACAGCAATAATATACCAATCAGACTCCTGGCAATGGTAAAGCTGAAAATGATCGTCGCGAGCTTTTCCTTCTTGAGCATGTGAGCGTCCTCTATTGCTAGCTGCTACTATATCTTTGCGTATTTCCCCATTTAAATCGGATTCTACCTTTACATATTCAGATGCTACATCTGGTTTATAAAAAGGAATATCTTTAGATGTTGGTATATTCTTCCACAATGTACGGGGATCTGGATTAACTGCAAAATTAATCGTACGTTCCAAAAGAGGCTTCCCCTCAATCCATCCTTGATATTTATATTTTATTATAATAGAATAATCACCTGCGGTATGAGGCTTACCCTTAACATAATAACTATTGGGACAATCTTCATTTTCAACAATAGATAACCCCAGTTCTTCTATACCATAGAACTCATAATCATAAGCAATATCATTAGGCAGTACAAATGATGGTGAGCAATAATCTATACCTACAGTCGCATTCGGAATTATAATAGATATGCCATTGATTTTATTCATTATTAGCGTTCTTTGTTCCATGCAATATGTTTGATACTTATCCCATGCATCATTAATCATCCATCTTTCAAAATCGTCAGATTCTGCAAGGGTCGTTTTTATATTATTCTTTTCTAAAAAATTACTAAACAGACTCATAACTTATCCAATTGCTCTATTAATATCCATACCTTCGGCTTTGCCTTGACTTAAGACACCTTCCAGACCACACCAAGGGCATTTATTATGTGAATCTTCACCTACACAAAAAATATTGCCACACTCACATACAACAAATCCAAATTGGTTACCGCAACATGGACATGTCGGTGCACCATGTAACTCAATTGTGCTTATATTCTTTGCTGATAAAGTTTCATCTGAAAGCTTCTTATAGGATTCCTCCTCTATTGGGAATGCACCTACTAACTTAAAATCGGTAACATTATATCCTTCTAAGCCTTCAATATCTAAAGGCTTAACTCTTTTGGCATATTTTATAAGATATGGTCGCTTAGTTGTCTGGCATTTTCCCATTACAACAGCAAAATTCTCATCTACGCGACACGCCTTTTTCGTATCAACCTTTTCCAAATTAATACCATCGATGGATGGTAACTTGAGATCATCACTTGCAGACTCAGTAACAGATACACTGGAAGTCTTAATAGAAGCTGTTACCCATTTGAAAAATGCTTTAAAAGAATTCTCATCAGTATCTTTTAATCGTAATACATTATCTGTAATCCTTCCTAAAACTCGGGTATCAACATTATTGCCTATCGATATTGCTACAAGATTACAAGATTTACGATATTTTGTGTTCCACTTTTCAAATGCTTTTGTTGGGTCATCGGTTGGAGTCCCATCTGTAAATAGGAATACGATAGGTTTCCAATCACCTTTTTCTTCTAAGGTTGTTTTCTGGACTGATTTCTCAAAGTCATCCATTAGGAACTCTAGCGCAGTTCCTAATGAAGTGCCACCACCAATAGGAAATATTGGTGGATAAAATTTAAACAACTCTGTTAATGGAGATAGAGACAATGCCTTACCAGCAAATGCAATTACCGATACATATACTGTTTCAAGGGCATAAGGATCCATCCTTAACTCTTGAATTATTTGTCTCATTCCTTTTTGAACCTGTTCTATAGGCTCACCAACCATTGACTCTGATACATCAATTAAAAAGTATACCGGTAAGCGCCTCATATTATATTGTTTTTTAATTATTACTACTCAGGTTAATTCCTCATTTATTTCTTAACTTTCCATGTCTCCTTGCGTTATGTTTCCTTCTTTCGTCTTATTTTTGTCTTTGGATAATAGCAATCCAAGTCTCCATCATCATTGACTGAACTATATCTAATAGAATCTATATCATCCAATGAATCTATATTAATACTCGCATCACATCGTGGCATAGGGCATAGATTAATATGACAAATTTCCAAATCCTTATGTTGATTGTGTAATTCACTAAACCCTCTATAATAGGTTGTTTCATCTTGACAATGAGTAATTAAATAAATAATAGGCCCATGCCATTCTTTATAATTTAACTTAGAGAGTTCTGTAGAGAGAACACTTACCATTTTATAGAAATCAGGGACAGACCAAGAGCTAATATTATCTAAAGAGCTTAAGAAATTACAATTGTCAATCTCATCTATTGGTGATAAATTTCGTATAAAAACAACCTCTACATCATAAGAAATAATCCCTAACCAAAAATCTGACAGAGCATATGGATCTGTTTTAAAATGCTCTAATATTCTTTTTATACAATCTTTTGCAGATTGCTCTGCTTTATAATAGAACTTTCAAATACAATATAGATAGGGACTATTTTATGCATAATGATTAATCTGATTACATCATATTACAACATTCACTTCTGCAGGAGGAGGAGGCAATACAATATCTTCAGTAGCACCAATTGACTTTCCGCCTTCCTCTATTATGCCACTAACCCATTTAAAGAATTTCATAAAGACAGAACTATCCAATGAATCTATTTGAAAAACTTTATCTGTTAATTGAAGCAATGGTTCTGTCTTTGCTTTAGGACCAGCTGCACATGCCACAATATTAGTGAAATGGCGAGATTTTACTTTAGGTATTACCTCATTATATGTTTGCAAATCAGAAGGCTTTCCATCCGTCATAAGAAAGAGTATAGGCATCCAATCTCCTTTTTGTTCTCTAGATCCCTTTTGTACTTCTTTATCTACTTTTTCACATAACAACTCTAATGCGGCACCCATATGTGTTGGGCCACTGTCAGGAGTTGTTATATTAGGCATTTGAATTTGATCTATTGGAGTTAATGGCAAAATCTGTTTTACATCTTTGTCATATGTAATAATACTTATGCTAACAGTATCCAAAGCATACGGATCAGTACGCAATGTGCTAAGCATTGCTTCTATACCAACTTTCACAGACTCAATGGGTTCTCCCTTCATTGAGCCAGACGTGTCAATTAATAAATATACAGGTAATTTTCTTGCCATATTCAAATGTTTTTTTCCAGAAGGGACTGCAGTCCCTTCTGGAAAAGTTATTTAACTCAATAAATTCTCTAATTCTTGTGGGAACGAATTCACACGGGATCTAAGAGTTAACAATAGTTCTTTTTCTGTGTGATCTATTTTCCCATCTTGACCAATCTTTTCTAAAAGCCATGTTGTTTCTTCATTGTCTATAACATTGGGAGAAGAAATATCATTTAACAAATAGTCTGATATGGCTTTTATGAAAAAATGTTCCCACTCAATAGAATTATCCTTTCCTGAAACAGCATCATTTATCTCAAATAAAAAGTTTGCTTCATCTGAGTCAATGATACCATCAGAGTACAATTCTTTCTGCAATAATTCCACTTCATTAGTGTCAATTACACCATCTTCTAAAAGCATGGTTTTGAGCTCATTGAGGTTCATATCTATATTTTTATGTTAAACGACAATATTTACTTCTGGAGGAGGTGGGGGTAACTCGTTTAATGTACCACCGATATCACGGCCTCCTTCTTCCACTTTCATACTGCTTGTACTAATT
Organism: Clostridia bacterium; assembly: GCA_017522515.1. The sequence continues at coordinate 2,629 of JAFWZH010000319.1, read as the reverse complement.
GACGCTGAAACCCACTTGAAGAAAGATTTAATTGTTGCACTGTCAGCAGTGTCAAGAGATACAACTGATTCGGTGATTTTTTTCAAAACATTTTGGTCTGCTCCTTTCCCAGCAGCACAGGCTACCACCATGCCAAATTTGCAATTTTTAAATGCTGCTAATCCTTGAGTGATATCATCAGTAGGAACACCATCTGTCATAATGAACACTAACGGCTTCCAATCTCCTTTTACTTCGGGAGTAGTCTTTGTAACTTCTTGATCAACCTTTTGAGCCAAAAGAGACAATGCAGCTCCTAATGAAGTGCATCCAGAAGCCTCTATTTCAGGTTGTTGGAAATTAGCCAATTCAGTCAGAGGTGTTAACTGCTGAGCTGTACTATTAAAAGTTATTATACTAAGATATGCAGTTTCAAGAGCATATGGATCCGAACGGAGAGTACTAACCAACACTTGTACTCCATTCTTAACAGCTTCAATTGGTTCTCCATACATAGAACCAGAAGTGTCTAACAGTAGATAAACTGGTAATCTTCTCATTGTTATATTTTTATTTATTATAATCTTTCATTACGCGTACAATGGTATGTACAATAGACTTATCTTCAAAAGCATCACCAAGTGCAGCAAATTTCCATTCACCATTACGACGATAAAGCTTACCCATAATCAAAGCTCTTTTGCCAGCACAATTTTCTTTAGTAGCAACATCGTATGAAGCAAATACTTCTTTTACTTTAGTTGCTGTACCCTCATACATTCTAATTGAAGCGTAAGGGATTTCCGAAAAATCACCTTGAAAATCGTTATTGTTATAAATATTTAAGAAGAAAACAATCTGGTTAACGTTACTATTAACCCGCGTTAAGTCAACAGTAATGATTTCATTATCTAAACCATCATCTCCATTTGTATCACCAGTAAGGTCATCACCTGTATGATGAAGTGCTCTATCATTTGAATCAGCTTTTCCATCAGGCAATCCGAGTTGAGGATTTCTGCTCCGGAATTGATACAATGGAGAATAGATATGGTCTACAGGATTACCTTCTCCGTCAAAAAGTAGGCAACTCAAATCTAAATCCACATCAACAACTTTAGAACCTAAACCAAAGAATGTTTTTTTAGTGATTGCGCCCCAATTACATCCAACACAAAAATTTGTAAGCTTAGAACCATTGTTCTTTTCAAGGTTGATTCTCTGTCCTTTTTCAAGTCTAATAGCCATAATCGTATATTTAATTAATTATATTTCTCTAGGAAACCGTCAAGACCTTGTTTGTAACCAACTCCAATAGCTTCAAATTTCCATTGTCCGTTTTTCTTGTACAAACGGCCAAATTCAACAGCTGTTTCAATACTAAAATCTTCCTCCAATTCGTATTTCATAATTTCTTCACCAGATTCAGTGTTATATATACGAATGAAAGAATTACGAACTTGACCAAAATTTTGACGTCGTTCTTCGGCTTTATGAATTGTTACCACAAAACAAATTTCTACAGCTTGTGAATTGATCTTTGACAAATCAATACGAATGCTTTCATCGTCACCATCACCTTCGCCTGTCAAATTATCACCAGTGTGGGTAACAGACCCATCCGGTGACTTCAAATTGTTATAAAAAACAAAATACTCGTCAGACAAAATTTTCTTATTCTCACCTAAAATAAAAGCCGATGCATCCAAATCAAAATCAGCACCTGTATCTGATTCATTTGTGTCCCAGCCTAATCCAATAGTAAATTTTTGGAGTTCGACATTTACTCTCTGTCCTTTTTCAAGATTAATCATAATTTTAAATTTTATATTATCGTTAATTATAATTGCTAATTCTATTTACTCCCAGGTGTATAGTTAAATCCCCAACCGTACTCTCTATCACAATCGGAATGGTTGTCATGAAATGTGATAAGTTTCTGAATCGTCATAGAACAATCTGGGTTAATCTCAATAGAAGCTATTGCACAAAATCGCTTAGTACTATTTTGTTGCCCCATTTTTACAATAACTTCATCATTCCCAGGAATCGAAACTCTAACAACAGCATCTGTTTGAGCCCATTTAGCCACACCGTCAAAAATAAAAGTATATACAATGATTCTTTTTATTTTTGATATACCTTCAGGATTTACTAATATTGTCTCTCCAGACTCTGTGTCTGAACCTCTATCATCTCCAACATGCCATATATATGGAGCTTTTGTGTAACAACCTTGTCTTGTTTGCTCATTTCGTGAGCCACCTCGTCCATGAGAAAATTGTAATCCGTCAATTAGCGTTTTAGCTCCATTACGTAATTCGTAAAAGCAACCTAAATCCAAATCAATAGCCCCATTTTGAGAGTTATGTTCAATATTCTTGCTCCAATCTAAATTGATTTTTATTTCATTAGCAGTTCCTGACCCTTTCTGTAAATTAATACGATGTCTATCGCCACTTTTTTCTAAAACTATTGCCATAACTACATGAATTTTGCAACAAGTTCTTCAAGTCCACCTCTATGACCTATACCTAATGCCTGAATTTTCCAAGCTCCGTTGTATCTATATAATCTACAAAATTCAACAGCATGATCAGCAGAGAAATCTTCGGTTAAGTCATATATATATTCTTCTTCTCCCATATTT